>JAGOJA010000018.1:25123-35010 GCA_017995345.1 Flavobacterium sp. | reverse complement strand
TTGCCCCAGCCACAGTTGTACCTTGTAGTAACTGCGCATCTTTTCTTAAATAAAAATTGCTGGTTGTAGCATTTAATTCTAGTTGTTGTTTTAAAAAAACAACCTCGTTACTAGCAAAAACGTAACTATCCGGGCCTATATACATTTGTGCATTTACGCTGCTTTGAATAAAAATTCCAGTCATAATTAGCAATGCTTTTTTAAGTATTTTCGATCTCATAAGCTTATGAATTAAGTTGATTAATGAAAAGTTATTTTTTTTAATGTGATCTTTCTTTAAGTTCCCAAAAAAAATTAAAGATTAAAAATGAAACCATTAGACTTATAAGTATTCATTTGAAACCTATTTTACTTTCATTTTCATAGAAACAAATCGAATAGCTTACATTTTTGTATAAAACTACAAAAAAAACACAATAACAATCGATACAATTATCGATAAAAAGTACAAATAATCGATAAAATACATCTTTTTTGAATTAACAAGTGTATTTTCTTATATAATAAAATTAAAAAAAGAACACTTCTATTGAAAAATTACTTAATAGCTTTTTTCAAAAAAAAAATTAGAAGTTCAGAACAAATGATATGTAAAACAAAAAAAGTAGTAGTGATAAAAAAACTAAATCACACCCAAAAAGTGAAGTATTAAAAAGAATTTGAGAATTGTTATATTAATAACATCGCTAAACTGTGTTAAACCTTGTTCCCTATCATTTCTTTAATGGGAACTTTTATTTCTGTGAATCTATGAGGTAAAAAATTCTTCTTAATAACAACCAATAGGTTAAATTACTTTTTTTTCAAAAGCAAATAGTTGCGAAACTGTAACAAAGGGCGGTCTCTTAAGTACTCTATATTTGATTCATTCGCATAGGCTTCTCTTTCAAAACTTATGTTTTTATAGGCCAAATTTGCGTTTTTATATTGAACCAATCGAACAAGATATTCTGTTAAATACCAAATAAAAAAAGGTAGTATTAACAATTCAATTTGTTGTCTAAGATGAATCTTTTCATGATTAAGCAAAACAACATTTATTTTATCTTTTGGATATTTTACAAATACAAAAGGAAATGCAGTAAATCCGCGATATCCTTTTGGAATTAAATATTTAGCAACAATCAGAAACATTCGCTATAAAATTTATAAATTTGTAATGATAAAATGGTTTTATTTAATGAAAAATCCAATCGTTTGATTTGACTTTAACGAACTGGCTGATCCAAATGAATAGCACAACAGAATAACCCAAAATATGGTTGACCAAAGTAATGAAAATAAATTAATAGAAGGGGAAGATTTCTATTACACACCTGAAGGTTATAAATGTTTTACTGAAAAGCATCATTTAAAACGTGGTTTTTGCTGTAAAAATGGCTGTCGCCATTGTCCGTATAGCTTTGACAAAAAAACAGGAACCAATAAAAAGTAAGCAGTGTTCAGGTACACTAACTGAATAAAAACACATTTACAATAACACAATATACATCTAAAAAATGACTTTTCAAGAGCAAATACAACAAGGAATCCCCTCGGTTTTACCACAACCAAAACCATACGAAATAGACATCAACCACGCACCAAAGCGCAAAGAAATCCTTTCGACAGAAGAAAAAAAATTGGCATTACGCAATGCCTTACGCTATTTTGAACCGCAACATCACGCTGAATTAATCAAAGAATTTTCCAAAGAACTGGAAAGCTACGGTCGAATTTACATGTACCGTTTGCGTCCGGATTATAAAATGTATGCGCGACCAATTGATGAATATCCAGGAAAGAGTGAACAAGCCAAAGCAATAATGCTGATGATTCAAAATAATTTGGATTATGCCGTAGCACAGCATCCACATGAACTGATAACGTATGGTGGCAATGGAGCCGTTTTTCAAAACTGGGCACAGTATTTATTGACCATGCAATACTTGTCTGAAATGACAAATGAGCAAACCTTGACAATGTATTCCGGTCATCCAATGGGATTATTCCCTTCGCATAAAGAAGCCCCAAGAGTTGTTGTAACAAACGGAATGGTAATTCCTAATTATTCTAAACCAGACGATTGGGAAAAAATGAATGCATTGGGCGTTTCGCAATACGGACAAATGACGGCTGGGAGCTACATGTACATTGGTCCGCAAGGAATTGTACACGGAACAACTATTACTGTTTTAAATGGATTTCGTAAAATAAAACGCAGCCCAAAAGGTGGTTTATTCGTGACCTCCGGCTTAGGCGGAATGAGTGGCGCACAACCTAAAGCCGGAAATATTGCCGGTTGCATCACGGTTTGTGCCGAAGTAAATCCTAAAATAACGCACATTCGTCACAGTCAAGGCTGGATCAATGAAGTGATTGAAAACCTAGATGAATTGGTGCAAAGAGTCGCTTTGGCTCAAGCCAATAAAGAAATTGTTTCAATTGGGTATCTTGGAAATGTAGTTAATGTTTGGGAAAAGTTTTACGAAGAAAATATTCATATCGATTTAGGATCCGATCAAACTTCTCTTCATAATCCCTGGGCGGGTGGGTACTATCCTGTTGCTATTTCTTTTGAAGAAGCCAATCTAATGATGGCAAACAATCCTGATTTATTCAAAATAAAAGTTCAAGAAACATTACGCAGACACGCTACTGCTATCAATAAACACACCGCCAAAGGAACTTATTTCTTTGATTATGGAAATGCTTTTTTACTAGAAGCTTCCCGTGCAGGTGCAGATGTATTGGCCGAAAACAATATTGATTTCAGATATCCAAGTTATGTACAGGATATTATGGGACCAATGTGTTTTGATTATGGTTTTGGTCCTTTCCGATGGGTTTGTGCTTCGGGAAAACCAGAAGATTTAGCCAAAACAGATCTAATTGCCTGCCAAGTTTTAGAAGAAATGACCAAAACAGCTCCCAAAGAAATCCAGCAACAAATGCAGGATAATATTCAATGGATAAAAGGAGCTCAGGAAAATAAACTAGTTGTAGGTTCCCAAGCCCGAATTCTTTATGCGGATGCCGAAGGTCGCGTAAAAATTGCCGAAGCGTTTAATCAGGCTATTGCCAAAGGCGAAATAGGAACGGTCGTTTTAGGTCGCGATCACCATGATGTTTCTGGAACTGATTCTCCGTACAGAGAAACCTCCAACATCTATGATGGCTCAAGATTCACAGCCGATATGGCCATACAAAACGTTATTGGAGATAGTTTTCGAGGCGCCACTTGGGTATCCATTCACAATGGCGGCGGCGTAGGCTGGGGCGAGGTAATTAATGGCGGATTTGGTATGGTTCTTGATGGCTCTAAAGAAGCGTCAAGACGTTTAGTATCAATGCTTTTCTGGGATGTCAATAATGGAATTTCCAGAAGAAGCTGGGCTAGAAATGACGGAGCGCTATTTGCTATAAAAAGAGCAATGGAGGGGCAACCTTTATTGAAAGTGACCCTCCCTAATATAGTAGCCGACAATTTGTTGGATTTTTAAAAATTTGAACGTATATTTAATAGACATTTAGTAATCAAACAACTAACCTCATGAAAACAATCAAACTCCTTCCAGTACTCCTGCTTTTTGTAGCTGCATCTTGCAGTTCAGTAAAAGTATATTCCGATTATGATAACAATGTAGATTTTAGTCAATACAAAACGTATGCTTTTCATAAAAAAGGAATTGATAAAGTTGAGATTTCAGAATTAGACAAGAAAAGAATACTAAACGCTATTGATCGTGAATTAACAAAAAAAGGAATGACCAAAAGTGAAAATCCTGATTTGCTAATAAACATGTTAACCAAAGAAAGAGAACGCATAGACGTAAACCAATACAACGCCGGTTGGGGTTATGGTTGGGGATGGGGATGGAATCCTTACTTATGGGGAGGTCGTAGCACTTATGTTTCCTCATCAACCGAAGGAACATTATACATCGATTTAATTGATGCCAAGAAAAAAGAATTGGTTTGGCAAGGGGAAGGCATTGGGTATTTATCTGAAAATCGCAATGAAAAAGAAAAACGAATCAATGAATTTGTGGCAAAAATTTTAGAACAATTTCCTCCTTCGGCTTCAAAAAAATAATCTTTTTTATTTGTGTTAATTAAATAATCGATACATTTGTGCTTCAAATAGAAAAATGAATAACTTAAATAACATCATTATTGTCTTTATTATAATTATCATTCGATAGTTATGGCGAGGTGTTATATAAATAAGTAATCAAGATACAATTTATGAAACCTCCCACATCGGGAGGTTTTTTTATTCAAAAAAACAATGAAAAATTTAGCAACAATTATCATTATCGTTATTATCATTATTCGTTTCACATAACGAGTTAGGATTATAGTATCTGCTATCAGCCTTTCTCGTCTAAAACTGAGAGAGGCTTTTTTTTTAATCAAAAACACCCAAAAATAGAAAACTACATAAAAATACAGCAGCAAAAACCAAAAAAATGAAAACAGAAAAACTTTCACCAAAAGAAAAAACCAAAACAATTACCACAACTGGTAGTCTCGCCGTTATTGATGCTTTATTATCTGAAAAAGTAGACACTATTTTTGGCTATCCCGGAGGAGCCATTATGCCTATATACGATGCTCTTTATGACTTTAAAGATAAATTGAATCATATATTAGTGCGCCACGAACAAGGAGCTATTCATGCCGCACAAGGCTATGCAAGAGTCAGCGGAAAAACGGGTGTTGTATTTGCAACTAGTGGTCCCGGCGCCACTAACTTAGTAACGGGATTGGCTGATGCCATGATAGACTCCACACCATTAGTATGCATTACGGGTCAAGTATTTGCTCATTTATTAGGTACTGATGCCTTTCAGGAAACGGACATTATCAACATAACGACCCCTATAACAAAATGGAACTACCAAGTTACAGATGCCAACGAGATTCCTGAAGCAATTGCAAAAGCTTTTTTTATTGCAAAAACGGGCCGTCCTGGTCCCGTTTTAATAGATATTACCAAAAATGCACAATTACAATTGTTTGAATATTTTGGTTACAGACCTTGTATTCATGTCAGAAGTTACCGTGCAAAACCAATTGTGCGTTTAGGATACATTGAGAAAGCGGCGGCGATAATCAACCAAGCCAAAAAACCATTCGTATTATTTGGTCAAGGCGTATTATTAGGCAATGCCGAAAAAGAATTTCAAGCCTTTATTGAAAAAGCAGGATTGCCAGCCGCTTGGACCATCATGGGAATGAGTGCGATTCCTACTGACCACCCACTAGGCGTAGGCATGCTAGGGATGCATGGCAATTACGGACCAAATTATTTAACTAACGAATGCGATGTTTTGATTGCAGTAGGAATGCGTTTTGACGACCGAGTTACTGGGCGATTGGATAAATATGCCAAACAAGCTCAAATTATTCACTTGGACATTGACCCCGCTGAAATTGACAAAAACATTAAAACTACCGCTCCTGTTTGGGGAGATTGCAAAGAAACATTGCCTTTGCTAACCCATTTATTAGATAAAAAAACACATCATGAATGGCTCAACGAATTCGAAATAAAAAGAGAAAAAGAAACCACAGTAGTAATTGAAAAAGAGTTACACCCTACCCAAGGTGGCTTAACTATGGGCGAAGTAATAAATGTGCTCAACGAATTAACAGGTGGCGATGCCGTTATTGTTACCGATGTAGGCCAACACCAAATGGTAGCCTGCCGTTATGCCAAACAAAATAAAACCAGAAGCAATATCACTAGTGGCGGCTTAGGAACAATGGGATATGCGTTGCCAGCTGCAATTGGGGCTAAATTTGGTGCACCAGAGCGACAGGTTGTAGCCATTATGGGCGATGGCGGAGCGCAAATGAACTTGCAAGAATTAGGTACTATTATGCAGTTCCAACCCAATGTGAAAATCATAATTCTAAACAATAGTTTTTTAGGAATGGTAAGACAATGGCAAGAACTATTCCATGAAAAAAGATATTCTTTTACAGATATTCAAAGCCCAGATTTTGTTCAGGTTGCCAAAGGTTATAAAATTGACGGAAGGCAAGTTTCAAAAAGAGAAGAGTTAAAAGAAAGCCTAAAGCAAATGCTGGATCATCCAAGCGCATTTCTATTAGAAGTAGCAGTGATTCATGAAGACAATGTTTTTCCGATGGTAATGCAAGGAAAAGGAGTTGCCGAAATTATTTTATGCAAAGAAGAAATTTAAACTCCCAACTCAAAAAGGAAAATTAAAAAATTAAATACGATGAAACAGGAATATACATTAACCATTTACACCGAAAATCAAGTAGGTTTGATTAATAAAATTGCCATTATGTTCTCTAGGAGAAAAATTAGCTTAGAAAGCCTGAATACATCCCCTAGCGAAATCGAAAAAATATATAGATTTACCATCGTGGTAAAAGAGACTGAAGAAATAGTAAAAAATCTGGTGCGACAATTAGAAAAAATAGTTGATGTTTTCAAAGTATATTGCAACACTAATGATGAAATTATCTGGCAACAAATAGCGCTGTACAAAGTACCTACTGCTATCATTATGAAAGAGGTAAGAGTGGAGCGATTATTGAGAGAATATGGTGCAAAAGCAGTAGTGATACAAGAAGACTATACTGTTTTTGAAACTACTGGTCAAGACGAAGAAATAAACAATCTTCTTGAGGAATTAGACAAATTTGGCTTAATAGAATTCGTTAAAAGTTCCAGAATCGCTATAATAAAATCAAGTGAGGGGGTTCATAAAAAAGTTTTGGATATGGAGAAAAACGACCCAACAAAACTACCTATCAATAATGAGTTTTTAAATCACAAGAGCATAATTTTTGAAATGTAATAAAAGACAACCATGAATATATTTAAAGAAGCATTAGCAGCTAAAAATCAGTTAAAAGGAGTAGTTCCGGCCACTCCATTGACAGAAAATCTAAATCTTTCTGATGAATTCGAATCAACTATTTTGCTAAAACGCGAAGATCTACAAATCGTTCGTTCTTACAAAATAAGAGGAGCGTATAACAAAATGAGTTCGCTTACCGAAGCGGAAAAAAAACAAGGGATTGTATGCGCAAGCGCAGGAAATCATGCGCAAGGGGTTGCCTATTCTTGTAATTTACTAAAAATAATGGGTAAGATTTACATGCCAAAAACAACACCTAAACAAAAAGTAAAACAAGTACAATTGTTTGGAAAATCATACGCAGAAATTGTTTTGACAGGAGATACTTTTGATGATGCTTACGCAAAAGCCATAGCAGACGCAACACAAAGCAACAAAGCATTTATACACCCATTTGATGACATAAAAGTGATTGCAGGTCAAGGCACTGTTGGATTAGAAATTTTAGAATCATACAAGAACCCTATCGACTATGTATTTATTCCCATCGGCGGAGGTGGATTGGCAGCTGGACTTTCGGAGGTTTTTAAACATTTGAGTCCCAACACCAAAATCATTGGCGTTGAGCCTGAAGGCGCGCCCGCAATGAAAACAGCCATTGCCAACGGAAAAAACATGCCCTTAGAAATTATAGATAAATTTGTTGATGGTGCAGCAGTCAAACAAGTAGGTAATATTACTTTTGAAATTTGTCGTAAAAACCTAGATGACATTATCCTAGTTCCAGAAGGCAAAGTATGCACCACCATTTTGCGTTTGTATAATGAAGAAGCCATGGTCGTAGAGCCTGCTGGAGCATTAACTATCTCAGCTTTAGATTTTTACAAAGACGAAATAAAAGGAAAAACTGTGGTTTGCATTGTCAGCGGCAGCAATAATGACATCGAAAGAACCGCCGAAATAAAAGAACGTTCCCTGCTGTATGAGGGACTAATGCACTATTTTATGATTCAATTTCCGCAACGTCCCGGTGCTTTAAAAGAATTTATAAATGACATTTTGGGTCCCAATGACGACATCACTTATTTTCAATTTGCTAAAAAAAACAGCCGAGAAGTAGGTTCAGTCGTCGTAGGTTTAGAACTGAAAAACAAAAACGATATTCTAGCCATAAAAAACAACATGAACCATAAAGGATTTGAGTTTCAATATCTCAATGAAAACCAAGATTTATTCACCCAATTAATCGGCTAAATAAACACTTCATTTTCTAATTATACCTACCTTTGGTCAGGCTTTTTTATACCCAATTATGACACCACAACACGACATTACAACATTCGACGATATAAAATTACTGGTCGATACTTTTTATTCTAAAGTTCAAAAAGACGAGTTTATTGGTCCTTTATTCAACGAAAAAATTGGCAATCGATGGCCTGAACATTTAGAAAAAATGTACCGTTTTTGGCAAACTATTTTGCTCGATGAGCATTCTTATTCCGGAAGCCCATTTCCACCACACAAACAATTACCAGTTGCCAAAGAGCATTTTGACCGCTGGATAGAAATTTTCACAGCAACTATCAATAGTTTATTTGTAGGTTCGTTAGCCGATGAAGCAAACCTACGCGCTAAAAACATGGCTCAAATGTTCAATTATAAAATTGATTATTTCCGCAATGCCGAAAAAAATCAAAATAACAAATCGTAATTTTTGAAAGCAATTCCCAATTATTATACCCTATTGTCTTTTGTAAATAGTAACCCTTTTTTATGCGTCAGCTTTTATTTTTCGTTGTTTTACCCGCTATTTTTTTTTCTTGTTCCAATTTAAAACTAATTACTGAAAATAAACTAACTCCGAGTTTAAAACTAGTCAGTTCAATTGAAATTCCATTTGATGAGACTTTTCAAAACACAAAAGTGGGTGGTTTGTCTGGCATCGATTATGACGCAAAAAATGATTTGTATTATTTGATAAGTGACGATCGATCCATGTTTAACGAGTCGAGATTTTACACTGCTAAAATCCGTTTGCTCGAAAATAAAGGAGAAGGTGTCAATTTTCAAAGTGTTAGCACTTTAAAAAACGAGACTGGAAAACTTTATGATAATTGGAATACCAAACCAACTACTTCGGCAGATCCAGAAGATCTCCGTTTCAATCCAAAAACAAATACTTTGGTTTGGAGCAGTGAAGGCGCGCGAGTAATCGCAATAGATAAAGAAATTCTACAAAACCCCTCCCTAAATTTCATGAATTTGAAAGGTGATTTTCTTGAAAATGTCACATTGCCGGAAAATTTAAAGATGAAAAAACAGGAAAAAGGTCCAAGAAACAATGGCACATTAGAAGGAATTACTTTTGACAAAAACTACAAGAATATCTTTACCAACATTGAAGAACCGTTATTTGAAGATGGTAATCAAGCCAACACCAGCAAAGGAGGTTTGATTCGTTTGTACCGATTTAATGTAAAAACAAAAAAGAACACTGCTCAATATGGCTACCAACTGGAACCAATTGCACGTGAACCCAATCCGAAAGGCAGCTTTGCTGTAAATGGCGTTTCGGCAATTCAGTATTATGGTAAAAATCAGTTGCTGGTTGTGGAGCGTTCCTACTCTACCGGTACGCAAGCCTGCACGGTAAAAGTATTTCTATGTGACTTGAAAAAGGCAACTAATGTTAAAAATCACCCTTCCTTACAAAACCAAAAATTGGAATTAGCTTCTAAAAGGTTAATTTTAAATATGGATGATTTGGGGATTTTTATTGATAATATCGAAGGGCTTACTTTTGGACAAAAATTAGACAATGGCAATTCATCGTTAGTTTTTGTTTCCGACAATAATTTTTCAGACAAACAAAAAACGCAGATTTTAGTGTTTGAGTTGATAAAATAGTGCATCCTAAAAAACGAACTACTGCTCCTTTTTAACAAGTGCGGTTTTTATTTACAACAGCATCGTAGCATTTGCAACGCGAATATTACATTCAAATTGCACTTATTAGTGCGATTGCTTCGTTCCTCGCAATGAATCAGCAGTACTGCAATC
>JAGOJA010000018.1:0-25023 GCA_017995345.1 Flavobacterium sp. | reverse complement strand
TACTGCAATCCCCTAGCCGCGATTGCAATGAAAAGCGTTTTGCGAAAGTCGTTTTGGTTTTTCTTGTTTATAAAAAGCGACCAAAGGAAGCTCTTTTATGAACTTTAGAAAAACAAACGGGTTTGTAAAAACTTGCAATGAAAAGCGGGAAATAGCTCCTGAAATTAGTACTTTTACAGCAGAACTACAACGTTTTCGATATGAACTCAACTATAGAAAGCAATCCGTTATTAGACCGATTGCCAAAACACTTAAAACAATTTATCAAACCTCAGGATTATAGCGACTACACGCCGATAAATCAAGCAGTTTGGCGTTATGTGATGCGCAAAAACGTGAATTATTTATCAAAAGTGGCGCATAGTTCTTATCTAGAAGGCTTGAAAAAAACAGGAATTGAGGTTGAAAAAATCCCTAGTATGTACGGCATGAACCGTATTCTGACTGAAATAGGTTGGGCAGCGGTTGCAGTAGACGGATTTATTCCGCCTAACGCTTTTATGGAATTTCAGGCCTATAATGTACTTGTAATTGCGTCTGACATTCGTCAGCTCGAACATATAGAATATACGCCAGCACCCGATATTATTCACGAAGGTGCCGGTCATGCACCCATTATTGCCAATCCTGAATATGCAGAATATTTGCGTCGTTTTGGTGAAATAGGTTGCAAAGCGATTTCTTCACACAAAGATTACCAAATGTATGAAGCCATCAGACTACTTTCTATCTTGAAAGAAGCCGAAGGCACACCACAAGCTGCTATTGATGCTGCCGAAAAAGCGGTGGAAGATTTGCAGGATACTATGGGTGAATTATCAGAAATGGCACAAATCAGGAATCTGCATTGGTGGACCGTGGAATATGGTTTGATAGGAACTATTGACAATCCCAAAATTTATGGCGCCGGACTACTTTCGTCTATTGGAGAAAGTGCGTGGTGCATGACGGATAACGTGAAGAAAATCCCGTACGACTTATCAGCCGCCAACCAGAGTTTTGACATTACAAAACTACAACCGCAACTGTATGTCACTCCAGATTTTGCTTATTTAAGCTTGGTTTTAGAAGAGTTTGCCAATAAAATGGCCTTGCGTACCGGAGGATTATCGGGAATTAACAAACTGATTCATTCCAATGCTTTAGGCACGATTGAATTGAGTACCGGGATTCAGATTTCGGGAGTTTTCACCAATGTTATTGAAGAAGAAGGAAAACCCGTTTATATCCAAACAACCGGAAAAACAGCTTTATCGTACAGAGAAAAAGAATTAGTGGGTCATGGAACAATCAAACATGCCGAAGGTTTTGGAAGTCCTATTGGAAAACTCAAAGGAATAAATCTCGCGATTGAGGACATGAGCCCAAGAGATTTAAGCGCTTATTCTATTACTGAAAACAAAAGTGTAACGCTGGAATTTGAAGGTGATATCACCGTAAAAGGAGAAATCATTACAGGTTCCAGAAACCTCCACGGAGAAATTATTTTAGTTAGTTTAAAGAATTGCACTGTCACTCATAGAGAAACGATTTTGTTTCAACCAGAATGGGGAATTTACGATATGGCGGTGGGTAAAAAAGTAATTTCGGCGTTTTCAGGTCCTGCTGATGTGAATAGTTTTGACTTGATTTCTCATGTTCCAACAAGTAAAACCATCAAGGCTAAACATACCGCTGAAAGGGATGATTTAGAAGTTTTATACCAAACGGTTAGAAACATAAGAAAAACCAAGGACACGGAAACTTCTTTGGCTCCAATTTTCGAAAAATTACAGACCAATCATCCTAATGACTGGTTGTTGGCTGTTGAAATTATAGAGCTTTTGAAAGACCGACATGAACCTCAACTTTTACAAGAAGTAATGAATTATCTTGAAAAATTAAAAGAAAAAAGAACCGAAGTTGCGCATTTAATTGCTGGAGGTTTAGATTTGATTTTTGGCAAAGAGAAAGCTTAAAATTATTTCAAAGAAATATAACGAGAATTCAAACACGAATTTTACGAATTAATTTGTGAAATTCGTGTTTAAAGTTTTATTTGCTTTCCAAAATCTTTTTCACTTTCAATTACTTTACCGTCGTATTTTAAGGTCCACCCTAAAGTACTAGTTGTAATCAATAACTTTGACAATTCACTTATCAATCGGTTTTGAGCATTCGTTTTCAGAGTCGAATTTTCTATTTTTTTAGCTAAGTTCGCTTTTACCGATTTGTTAATTTTATTGTAATCGTCGCCTGTAAAAGGGTTCATTTTACTTTGCTCTACATTATAGAACTGGATATCTGGACTTATTTTTATCTCTTCTTTAGGAATACTAATAATTGTGATGGTTTTGTTCTTTTCATCGATATCGTATTTCATTTTGTGCAAATCATAGGCAACAGTGACATCGGCGTTGACAATAACCAATGCTTTTTTCTCAAAAGAAAGCATGTCAAGCAAGTATTTTTGTTGATTTTTATAAGTAATCACTTCTGAAAAATGACCTTCCGTAACCACTAGTTTACCAACGTTTAGGATTTGTTGTTGAATAAGATTCGTATTATAGGTAACATCCTCATCGTCGTTTTTCTTAAAATCGCAGAATTTAAACAATAAAAAAATCCCAACTATAATTCCTATCCCAATAAGTATTCTTCTAAGCATAATTAAAATTTCATGAATGAATATTGATTTTCCAATTTAATGATTTTTTCTCTGACTTTAGACTCAAATTTCAAATGGCTTTTAGATTTTGGATTGAAAGGTCTGTGAGACAAGCTTTTTTGAATACTTTCTACTTCTGCCATAGTAGAAAAAGCAGTTTCTGAAATCGTAGTTTCTTTAAAACGTTCCCAAATATAATCAATTGCAACTGGATTGGGATGCAACATGTCTTCGGCATAAAACCGATAATCCCTTAGTTCATCCATCATTATTTCGTAACTGGGAAAATAAGCCCCCTCCGCCCCCGAAGGGGAAACTTGCAAAACAGTATACAAAGCAGAAATTAAATTTGCTTTACTCACCTGATTTTCGACAAAACCGTCTTTGATGTGACGCACCGGCGAAACAGTGAAAATAATAGTGCAATTAGGATTTACTGAATAAATTAATTTGATTGTGTTTGCAATACCTTTTTCTATTTCTTCAACAGAAAGTAATTCTTTCTTGAACTGCTTTTGTGGCACTTTATGGCAATTAGCCACAATAGAATTACCTTCTGTATTTCGATAAACCCACGAGGTTCCATAAGTGATAATAATATGGGACGCTTCTTGTAATTGCAGTTTTGTAGATTTGATTATTGTATTTAAGGAAGCTAATAAATCCTCTTTGTTTGAATTACTACAATCCGAATGCACATCAAAACAATGCCAGCGTTCATTGTAAAAAAAAACGTCGTTTTCTGTAAAGTGCTTTCCCGAAACAGCAAAATCAAGTATCTTTTCAATCGCCAACGGATGGAATAAAATCCCAAATGGATTACAGTTATTATGAAATTTAAAATAGTCCAATTTCTCTGCTATATTTACCGCAAAACAAGAGCCTAAAGACATAATGGTAGCATTATAATCTATGGGATAATTATTTTTAGGAATGGGAATTTGGGTTCTGAATTGCATTGCTGTTTTATTTGTTACAAATTTCAATAATTTTAGCGAAATATTCCGGGTTTCACTCTTTTTTCATTGGTTAAAAATCCGAAATAAAAAACCCTTTCAGAGTTCAAAACACGAAAGGGTTGTTATAAAAATGACTGTTTTCTTAGTAGAAATACTGTGTTTTCAAATAACCTACATTTCCATTACCAGCAACAGCGGTTTCTGAAATGCGTTCCGTTGGATAATTCTCCGAATCGTATTTAAAAGTGCTTTTATACAAACTAGCCGATGATGTAATTTGGTCGTCTTTTGAAAAATTTGTTGTTACGGTACGCATCAAACTATTGTTTGAAGAAATTCCTTCATTGTAATCTAACAGTTTTTTGTAACCCAATATATTATATAACGGATTGCGTTTCGCATCATAATCAAAAATTACATTGTGTTTTGCTACAACACCTGCTGCGGTATTGTCAAAAATTCTTTCGTCTTTGATGAAATTTTCATTTTCCAAATACAATATTCCATGAAATTCTTTCACTTCCTGATTTGGTGAAACCGTCGTGAATTTTTCATAAGAAACCGTTTTATCAGCGTTATGAATGTAAATTATTCTATAATTTCCAAAAGAAACAACTTCAACTAAATTACCTTCCAGATAACTATATACAACAGTCTCAAGAAGCTGGCTTACTTTATTCAACGTTACCGTTTTCGTAATAAAACCGTCCGTATACGTAAAATCAGTGCGTTTCTGAGTACCGTCAGCACTACTAATTTGATTCCTTTTATAAGTAAACAAAGTTGTTTCGGAAACACCTCCTTCCGAAGATTCAACTATCTTCTTTATAAACTTTAATGAATCATCCTTGTCCGACGAACAGGAACAAAATGTTAATAAACAAACCGATAGTATCCAGAATATTTTGTTTTTCTTCATTTAAAGACAATTAAAAGTCATTTGTATTTTCATAATTAATTTTAAGGGATATAAACAATCTTAAATCATTCTGTAACGAAATCTTTCGATTTACTTTAAAAACGCAACTGCTTTTTCCAAAGCTTCTTGAATTCCTTCGACTTTTTTACCTCCTGCTGTCGCAAAAAACGGTTGTCCGCCTCCGCCTCCTTGGATGTATTTTCCTAATTCACGAACTACTTGTCCAGCATTAAGGTTTTTCTGCGCCACTAATTCTTTCGAAACGTAACACGTTAGCATAGGTTTTTCCTCTTCGGCTGTTGCCAAAACTAGAAATAAGTTGTTTCCCAAATTACCTAATTCATACACCAAATTTTTTGCTCCTTCCGGATTCAAATCAACTTGTTTTGCCAAAAACTGAACACCGTTTATTTCCTGAATTTCAGCAATCAAACTTGCTTTCAAGTTTTTAACTTTGTCTTTCACCAAAGCCTCTATTTGTTTGGCTAATTTGGCATTTTCTTCTTGCATCGAATGAACGGCTTTCAAAATATCCTGAGGGTTTTTCAACGCTGTTTTTACTTCATTCAATGTGTTTTCATAGGAAGCAAAATGAGCTTTTACCGCATCACTTGTAATGGCTTCGATACGGCGAATTCCCGCAGCAACCGCTCCTTCCGAAACGATTTTGAAATACCAGATTTCAGCCGTGTTTTTCACGTGAATTCCACCACATAATTCCATGCTTTCGCCAAATTTGATTGCGCGAACCTCATCGCCGTATTTTTCTCCAAACAACGCCATCGCTCCTTCTTGAACTGCTTGCGCAAAAGGAATGCTTCTTCTTTCTATCAATGGTAATTGTTCTTGAATTCTTGCATTTACAAAATCCTCCACTTGTTGCAATTCAGATTCTGTCATTTTAGCAAAATGTGAAAAGTCAAAACGCAAGTAGTTTGGATTTACTAGGGAACCTTTTTGTTCCACATGTGTTCCTAAAATACTTCTCAAGGCTTGGTGCATCAAGTGCGTAGCCGAGTGATTTTTAGAAGATAAACTTCTCAAATCCTGATTTACTTTAGCTACAAAACTAGCTTCAATGTTTTCTGGAAGTTGTTTTGTAAAATGTAGGATTAAGTTATTTTCTTTTTTAGTGTCGATGATTTCTATCGTCTCGTTTGCGGAAACTAGTGTTCCCCTGTCGCCCACTTGTCCGCCACCTTCTGGATAGAATGGCGTATTGTCTAATACGATTTGGTACAAAACTCCGTCTTTTTTACTGTCAACTTTACGAATTCTAGTAATTTTCACTTCGGTTTCAGTTTGGTCATAGCCAACGAATGTTTCTACATTTCCAGGAATTAAAACAGACCAGTCTTCAGTTGAAACTTCTGATGCAGCACGAGAACGCGCTTTTTGAGCTTGCATTGAAGCATCAAATTCTCCTTCATTGAAAGACATTCCTTTTTCTTTCAATATCAAAGCTGTTAAGTCTTTTGGGAAACCAAAAGTATCATATAATTCAAATGCTTTAGTTCCAGAAACTTCAGTTCCTGACGTTTTAGAAACTACATTATCTAATAATTGCAACCCTTGGTCTAATGTTCTCAAGAAAGAAGCTTCTTCTTCACGAATCACATTAGTAACCAATTGTTGTTGGGTTTTGATTTCGGGGAAAAATTCGCCCATTTGATTGGCCAAAACGGCAACCAATTGATAAATAAACGGTTCTTTAGTATTCAAGAATGTAAATCCATAACGAATAGCACGACGCAAAATCCTACGAATTACATAACCAGCTCCCGTGTTGGATGGTAATTGTCCGTCAGCAATTGCAAAAGCTACGGCACGAACGTGATCTACAATTACACGAATTGCGATGTTTGTTTTCTCCTCATCTGCATTCGGCACGGACCAGTCGCGACTTGTCACTACGGAATTTGATATATATTTTAATCCTGTGATTTGCTCTACTTTTTCAATAAGTGGCGTAAAAACATCAGTATCATAATTTGAAGTTTTCCCTTGTAAGGCCATACACAAACGCTCAAATCCCATTCCGGTATCTACATGTTTTGCAGGTAATTTCTCTAGAGAACCATCGGCTTTACGGTTGAACTCCATAAATACATTGTTCCAGATTTCTACAACTTGCGGATGATCATTGTTGACTAAACTTTTTCCTGAAACTAAAGCTTTTTCTTCTGCAGAACGAATGTCAACGTGAATTTCTGAACACGGTCCACAAGGGCCTTGATCACCCATTTCCCAGAAATTGTCTTTTTTATTTCCAAGAATGATTCGGTCTTCATCAATCAATTCCTTCCAAATATCCCAAGCTTCTTGGTCGAACGGTACGTTTTCTTCGGGATTTCCTTCAAAAACAGAAACGTATAAGTTTTCTTTTGGAATTTTATACACTTCGGTCAAAAGTTGCCATGCCCAGTTGATGGCCTCTTTTTTGAAATAATCACCAAAAGACCAATTCCCTAACATTTCGAACATGGTGTGGTGGTAGGTATCAAATCCAACATCTTCTAGGTCATTATGTTTTCCTGAAACACGAAGACATTTTTGCGTATCGGCAATTCTATTGCTTTTTGGCGTGGCGTTTCCTAGAAAATATTCTTTGAACTGAGCCATTCCTGAGTTATTGAACATCAGTGTTGGGTCATCTTTGAGAACTATGGGTGCTGATGGAACAATTAGGTGTCCATTTGATGCGAAAAAATCCAGAAATTGTTTACGTACGTCTTGTGATGTCATTTTTTTTATTTAAATGTTTTAAAGATTCAAAAATTTAAAGATTATTTCGAATTGAGTTTTTCAATCTTCTAATCATTAAATCTTTTAATTTCTTATGCCCTAGATTATCTCACACGCTCTTATTTTCAGCGGAGTTCACTGAACACTTAGTGTTTGCAGTGTAAAGCTTCGAGATTTATAAATTTATTTTTTCTTGAGGTGGCAGAGCGACCGGAGGAAGCTCCTGCTGGCTAATTAGAAAAAAAGATTTATAAACGAGAACTTGCAACGAATAACTAGAATAGGCACATTGTTTTATTTATTATTGAAAAAAGGGCGTAACAAATGAAACATTTATTAAATTTGTTCGTCTAACCTTTTACAGCGTACAAAAATAGGGTATTTTAAAATATGTCGAAAGTAAAATATTATTACGATTCCGAAAATCTAGCTTATAGAAAAATAAAAACACGAAAAAGAATAAAATTTGGTGTTATTATCCTGTTTTTATTGGCAGCTGCGCTGTTTGGTTTTCTGAGTTTTATTATTTTATTGAACACTCCTTATTTTGAAACGCCAAAAGATCGTTTGCAGACACGTGAAATTGAGCATTTGAGATTGAATTATGCTTTGCTGAACAAAAAAATGGACCAATTAAATGCTGTTGTTGATGCTATTGAAGATCGTGACAATAATTTGTATCGGGTGTATTTTAACAAATCGGCGATTCCAGATTCAATACGGAAAGAGGGATTTCTAGGAAAAAACAGGTATAAAATATTAGAAGGTTACGATAATTCCCAGTTGGTAATTAATACCACAAAAAGAATTGATGTGCTTAGCAAGGAATTAGCGATTCAGTCAAAATCATTGGATGATATTTTGAAATTAGCAGATGCCAAAAGTGATTTATTGGCAGCTATTCCTGCCATTCAGCCAGTCCGAAATGAGAATTTAAAACAAATGGCATCTGGTTTTGGATACCGAACGGATCCTTTTACAAAAGCAAGAAAAATGCATGAAGGCATGGACTTTACGGCCAAAACAGGAACGCCCATTTATGCCACTGGTGACGGAGTTGTAGCAAGAGCTGACAATACCGCTTCAGGATATGGAAATCATATTGTTATTCGGCATGGATTTGGATACGAGACTTTATACGCGCATTTGAGCAAATATAAAGCTAGAGCGGGACAACGTGTAAAACGAGGCGATGTTATAGGATATGTAGGAAGTACAGGAAGATCTGAAGGGCCACATTTACATTATGAGGTTCATAAAGATGGTAAAGTCGTAAATCCGCTTAATTTTTATTACGGGAATATTTCGGCGGTGGAATATGTTGTTATCGCAAAATTAGCTAATCAGGAGAATCAATCATTAGATTAAGATTCTAAAAATAGTGGTTAGTGCTCAATTAGTAGTGTTGAGATAGAAGATAAAAAAATAGTGTTCAGCGGCTCATTCAACTGGACAAAAACAAGAAATAGACATGCATATTGAATTATCTAAAGATAAAAGATATTACAGCATTGGCGAAGTAGCCAAAGCGTTTGATGTGAATGCATCGCTGATTCGTTTTTGGGATAATGAATTTGATATACTGAAACCAAAAAAGAATGCTAAAGGCAATCGAATGTTTACTCCAGAGGATATTACTAATTTACAATTAATCTATCATTTGGTCAAAGAAAGAGGTTTTACACTTGAAGGAGCCAAAACACATTTGAAAGAAGGTCAAAAGAAGACATTAGATAAATTTGAAATTATTCGGAAATTAGAAACAATACGCACGCAATTAACAAACATAAAAAACGAGCTTTAAAAACGCAATGTCACTTGAAAATTAAAAACTAAATAATAAACATTAAATTAAATAAACATGAAAAGATTTTTGCCTTGGATTATTGGAGCGGTTGTAATTTTTGGAATTTACGGCTGGGTTAAAGGAATTAACAATACAGCAGTAGTGCTAAACCAAAATGTAGAACAATCTTGGGGTGATGTTCAAACCGCATATCAAAGAAGAAACGACCTTATTGGGAATTTAGTAAATACCGTAAAAGGCGCCGCTGATTTTGAAAAAAGCACGTTGACAGCTGTTATCGAAGCGCGTTCTAAAGCTACTTCTGTAAAAATTGATCCTGCAAATATTACTCCGGAACAATTAGCAGAATTCAACAAAGCACAAAGTGGCGTAAGCAGTTCATTGTCTAGATTATTAGTAACAGTAGAAGCGTATCCTGAATTGAAAGCCAACCAAAACTTCTTGAAATTACAAGACGAATTGGCAAGTACAGAAAATCAAATTTTAACGGCGAGAACGCGTTTCAACGAAGCTGTAAAACCATACAATTCTCATATTAAAACCTTCCCAAACAGCTTGTTTGCTGGAATGTTTGGATTCAAAGAGAAAGCCTATTTTACTGCAGTTGAAGGTGCAGACAAACCTGTTGAAGTAAAATTTTAACAAAACAAACGCACAACATACTTTATAATAAAGCATTTTAAAAGCTTGTTTTTTTATACAAAAAAAATAAACCATTAAGAAATTTAGACCATTAAGGCTTAATGAATCTTAATTTCTTAATGGTTTTTTTATTAACAATTCATCCCTTCTCCCTAATTTATATTAATTGCTTAAAAAAATAATAATTCCCATGTCAAAAGTAGAAGATTTTTTAACCAAAGAAGAAGAACAAGAAATTGTTGAAGCTATTCGTATGGCTGAAAAAAATACTTCTGGCGAGATTAGAGTTCATCTAGAAAAAACAACTCCTATGGATGCGTATGATCGCGCCATGGAAGTTTTTCATGAACTAAAAATGGATGAAACCGAGCTTCAAAATGGTGTTTTAATTTACTTAGCGGTAGAAGATAGACGTTTTGTGATATGTGGAGACAAAGGCATTAATGACGTCGTTCAAGATGACTTCTGGAACTGCACCCGAGATGTTATGGTCTCTCATTTCAAAAATGGGAATTTCAAACAAGGACTCATTGATGGAATCACCCGAGCTGGTGAACAATTACAACACTATTTCCCTTGGCAAGAAGGGGATTCAAATGAATTATCAAACGAAATATCTAGAGGATAATGCGATTACAAAAAAAAAGTACCCTAATTTCCCTTAAGCTGTTTGTTTGTTTGTTATTCACACAAATTAGCTTTGCTCAATTTACCATTCCTGAAAAACCAACATTACAGACTTCGGTTTATGATTACGCAAATGTTTTAAGCGCAACAGAAAAAACGCAGTTAGAAGAAAAACTGATTAAATATTCCGACTCTACTACAACCCAAATTGTGGTTATTACCATAGAAAGCCTTAAAGGAGAAGATATTGGTATCCTTACTCCAAAATGGGGGCATGCTTGGGGAATTGGCGGAACTGCAAAAAATGACAATGGTGTACTTATTTTATTGGCAAAAGCCGAAAGAAAAATATGGATATCCCCTGGATATGGTCTTGAAGATCGATTAACCGCCGGTATTGGTGGAGAAATTACCCGAAACATTATTATTCCAGAATTTAAAGCAGGAAGTTATTACAAAGGACTTGATAAAGGAACGGATGCTTTATTTGATGTTTTCAAAGGAAAATACAAAGGTGAACGCGTTAAAAAAACCAACGATAAAGGATTTCCTATTTTACCCTTAATCATTATTGTCATCATTATACTAGTGTTGCTATCCCGTAACAAAGGTGGTGGTGGAAACTCTGGTAACAGAGGTGGCGGTATAGGCCCGAGTTTATTGGATGTAATTATTCTGAGCAGCCTGGGAAGAAACAGTGGCGGAGGCGGTTACGGCGGCGGTTACGGCGGCGGTTCCTCTGGTGGTGGATTTGGCGGAGGAGGTTTCGGTGGTGGATTTGGTGGTGGAGGTTTCTCTGGCGGTGGATCTGGCGGAGATTGGTAGTCATTAGATTTTAAAAACACAAATACCCTATCAAAACAATAGGGTATTTTTTTATAGTTAGCTCAAAATAAAAACCAAGAAATTTTATTGTTTTTTCCTATTTTTACTCACAAGCTCAGCAATAATTGCACAATCAGAGAGAAATATAGATCACCAAAACATCCTTTGGACACTTTATTACAATCAGCTCCAATTGAATGAAAAATGGTCTTTGCATACCGAATTTGATCAAAATGCAATTTATGCCGAGTTACAACAATAGACATGAATAAATATATTGCAAGAGTATTAGACTACCCAAACCATTTTCAACGATGCGCTAATGGGGTCGATTATTTCAACAGGGACATTATCCGCGTCAGTATTTTTCATAAAATAAAACTTCAAAAGAAACTTTAACCGACACTTAAAATAAACAATGTTTTTTATATTTTAAGCATTGATTATCAATACATTAACTTAAAATTTAAAATTCCTGGCGTAACTTTAATAAAAAGATATAGCCATGAAAAATTTTGCAATTAAACTCGTGTGGTTTACCACCATTTATGTTTTTGTATTTGCCGGTTTATGTCAAACTAATGTTGCTTTGCCGGTACTAATGACACTATATTGCATTGGTATACCTTTACTATTATTTATGGTGTATACTGTGTTACGTGATGATTATACAACTACAAAAACATTCAAAGATTGGTATGGCGATCATCCAATGGAAACTTTGGAAGACGAAGAAGAAGAAAGCTAATCATGCAAATGCATCTTAACCAAAAAAATCCCGATTGCTCGGGATTTTTGCTATTTCACTCCAATATAAATATTCAAGACTAAACATCAATTATTCACATAAGTTCTGCTATAAATACACACTTTAACAGATAGTAGTAACATTTTAAACCATTTATAAAAAAAAACCTCTTTATTTTTACAAAATAAAACGGACTTTTGCTTTTACAAATAAAGTGAAACAATCGAATTGCTGAATCATTAATAAATATATAATGAAAAAAATTAAAGCCATAATTATTTGCTGCCTTTTATCAGGATCCGTTTTTTCTCAACAAAAACCCAATGTTGTTTTTATTTATGTTGATGATTTAGGTTATGGAGACTTGAGTTGCTATGGAGCTACTAAAATCACAACGCCCAATATTGACAAACTAGCAAATCAAGGGGTTCTTTTTACTAATGCGCATTCGACCTCAGCAACCTGCACACCGTCTCGCTATGCTTTGATGACTGGAATATATCCTTGGCGTAAAGCCGGAACTGGAATTTTACCCGGAGATGCTGCCCTGATTGTACCTACAAACAAAACCACTTTGCCTTCCCTTTTTCAAAAAGCAGGATATAAAACTGGAATAGTTGGAAAATGGCATTTAGGACTGGGGGATCAATTAGAAAAAGAATGGAATGGCGAATTGAAACCCGGCCCTAATGAGGTAGGCTTTGATTATTCCTATATTTTTCCAGCAACGGCTGATCGCGTTCCAAGTGTTTTTGTAGAAAACCATACCGTTGTAGCTTTGGACATTAATGATCCAATTCAGGTAGATTATGCTAAAAAAGTGGGTACTGATCCAACTGGAAAAGAAAATCCTGAACTTTTAAAAATGCGATCTTCACCCAATCATGGACACAACAATACAATCGTAAATGGCATTGGTCGTATTGGTTACATGAGTGGAGGAAACAAAGCCAGATGGACCGATGAGGAAATGCCTTTGACTTTTTTAGTTAAAGCAAAAGAATTTATTGAATCTAATAAAAAACAGCCTTTCTTTCTTTATTATTCGCTCACAGAACCTCATGTACCTAGAATGCCTTCTACAATGTTCAAAGGAAAAAGTAATTTAGGATATCGTGGCGATGCTATTTTACAAATGGACTGGGCAGTGGGCGAAATCATGAAACAACTCGAAAGTTTAGGTATTGCAAAAAACACTATGATTATTTTCAGTAGCGATAACGGTCCCGTACTCGATGATGGCTATGAAGACGAAGCTGTTTCAAAATTAAACGGTCATACTCCTGGAGGAGTTTTGCGAGGTGGAAAATACAGTACTTTTGAAGCTGGAACAAGAATACCAATGATTATCAGTTGGCCTTCTCAAACTAAAAACGGCATATCCAAAGCGTTGTTGTCGCAAATTGATTTTATGGCTTCTTTTTCAAAAATGCTCAAAATCAAGCCCGTAAAAAGCGAAGCCACCGACAGCGAGGATATGATCAACGTACTATTAGGTAAAACAAACAAGGGAAGAACCGTACTGATTAAACAGGGAATTACCTCTTTGGCAATCGTAAAAGACAATTGGAAATACATTGAGCCAAACAAAGGCCCAGAGATAAACCTCTTAACCAACATCGAACTAGGTAACAGCCTGCTACCACAATTGTATGATTTAGAGAATGACCTTGGAGAAAAAAACAATCTTGCGACCCAAAAGGCAGAAATTGTCTTTGAATTGGCAGGATTATTGCAAAAAATTAAAGACCAAAAAACTAAAGACTAATTATTCTTGTAAAACAAACCAAAATTATTGCTGTCTTATAGGGTAAAAAAACGAATAACTAAACGACTTACGATCCAATGGCGCCAACTGCAGCTAAAAAAGTAGTAAGAGGAACTTCGTTACTTTGCTTTGCTCCTACTGCAAAGGATAAGGTGTTACAGCTCGCATGAAATCATTGCTAGAACTTGGTTGCCCCCACCAGTTTTAGATGGGTAGCTGGTGTAAAATAAAATAGGCATCACTATTTCATATAACCTGGAGTACAAACAACAAGCCACAAAATGAACAGTTGTTTTCTAAATCATTTTAGTGCATCATTATCCTGTTACCGCGAGAAGATTTTTCTTTACCACCAAACTTATTCAGTTTATAAGTCAATGAAAACATCAAATATCTTTTTAAAACAGTGTTTTCCTCGTCGCGAATATTTGTTGGTGAAATAGTTCTTGTAGCACTTTGATTCTGATTCAACAGGTCATAGACTTTAACTTTTGCCGTCATTTTTTTATCAAAAAAACTATACGCTAAACTGGTATTCCACAAATAAAAATCTTTCTTGAAACCATCTGCAATATTAGAGTTATAGGTGTATCCAAAATCATTACCAAAAACCCAATTTTTAGGCCAATAATTAGTGGTTTGTATATTAAAACGATGGGTTACACTTGAAGCTCCACTTGTTCTATAGTTAGTATATTTAGAATCATTGTAAGCAAAGTTATAGGTTGGATTAATAGTCAACAACTCACCGTATTCATAGGTAAAATTAGCTCTTGGATTTAATCTTAGTGTTTTGGCTTCAAACATTTCTCCATTTACAAAACCTTTTGACAATCCATAATTAGCACTAAAACCCACTCCATATTTAAATGTATGAGCATCTCTCTTAATCGTTTTGTTCCAAGAAGATCCAGACCAAGTAGAATAGGTCCCTGAAACATTCTCAAAGGTAGTCTTGCTTTTTATACTAGTATCGTAAAGCACCGAGGAAACTACTTGATTATCATATAAATCACCACCAAAATAAATAGAATAGCCCGAGCGTGTAGCATAGTCATAATTACGAAAACTAAAATAACCTCCTTGATTTCTACTTGGTTTTAAATCTACATTACCCACAACTGTACTCAATGGATTGGATAAATCCTCCACAGGTAAAATTTGATTTGCGTTAGGAAAATCAACATCATAACTATAGTTTAAGTAAATCGATTTGGACTTGTTAAATCGGTATCCAAGTCGCGCATTGGCATAAGGCAAAACATAATTTTTAGACAAACTAGTTGGGAGTCCAAGATAAAATGAGTTATTATCAAACTGAACAATAGAGGGCCCAACAGTAGCGTTTATGTCGTATTTTTTCTTTTTTAGGGAAAATCCAGTTTGAGGTCGGAATATTTTTGTTTCCGAAGTCAAATGATTGGTCAACTCTGGATTTAAATCAGAATAGGCTTGAGAACCCGAGTTAAAATCATAGGTGTTCCTATCATCTGATTTGAATTCCGTATTGTAATTCAGTCCAAATTTGACTTTTAGAGAGTCCGTAATGGGTTCTGAATATTCAATTTCAGCCACGTATTTATCTACTACATTCTTATTTTTTCTAATTTGGTTTCGTATAATATCTGGATCCGAACCTTGGTAAAATAACGTGTTGGTTTTATTTAAAGAACTTAAATCTTCTTTTGAATTATCATTATTAAATGATAAACTTAAAAAACGTCCTTTTCGTTTGAATCTTTTATTAAAATTTATCGCATTACTAAAACTTCCTCTATCACTATCATCAAAAACTTGACCTTTACTTTCATTTACGAGTTGCCCGCTATCGTCGAAAGATTTCTCAAAAGAATCGTTATTGTATTTAGAATTTGACTTGGTAAATTTTGGCCCAACAAAGATGGTTGTTGTAGAATCTATTTTGTACTCTAATTGAAAATTTAAATTATGTCCAAAATTTTCGCTATTTGTTGTTGCTTCAGATTCGCGATTAATATTTCCTGTTGGCAAAAATGTAATCATTTTTGTCCGGTTCACATTATCTGAATTAGAATTAGAGAAAAAATAACTTCCACTAGTTTCTAAATCTTTCACCAATTCATCAGCGTAATTTACCCCAACCATATTCGAACGGGTGATTCCTTTACCTCCACCAAAACGATTTCCATTTATAGAAAAAGAGCCTCCACCAGAGTTATAGGACATAGAACTATTTCTTCCCCCACCCATGTTGTCAAAAATCTCATCCATGGAAAAACCAGTAGAATTGATATTATTGGATGAAGCTAGAATGCTAATCTTTCGTTTATTTTGAAAGTAATTCACAAGAGCACTACTTTCGTAACGATCACCCGTTCCATACCCGCCCATAAATTTCCCAAAGAAACCTTTATTCTTCTTTTCATCTATGGTTAAGTTGATACTGGCGTTATTAGAAGTCGAGGCTTCTTTATTCAATTCTTCTTTTTTCGTTTTTGTGTCTGTAATTTGGACTTTATTGATAATATCTGATGGCAAACTCTGAAGTGCAATTTTACCGTCTTTATCAAAAAAAGGTTTTCCATTTACTAAAATCTGATTGACATCTTTTCCGTTTACGGTGATTTTCCCATCCGTCCCTACTTCTACTCCTGGCAATTGCTTTAATAAAGTTTCAACATTAGCATCAGGACGAACTTTAAATGACGAAGCATTAAATTCTAGGGTATCTTTTTTTATTCGAATAGGTGGTGCATCGTTTTTTATCACCACTTCCTTCAAATTATTTGGATTTTCAGCTAAAGAAAGAAGTCCAAAATCTCTATTTTCAGTAATCGCCTGAATTTCCTTCTTTAGAGTCTCGTAACCCAAATAAGAAATTTTTAAGAAAAAGGGTTTAGTGATTTTTTTGGTATCCATTTTAAAGAAACCATTTTTATCTGATATTGTATAATCAATAACGGTTGAGTCTTTAACCAAAGTAAGGAAAACAGTAGCAGCCTCGATAGGAATTTGGCTATTTTTATCTAAGATTTTACCCTTAATTGTAATGTTGTTTTGTGCAAATGACGCAACGCTTAAAAAGAACGACAGAATAAAAATGTACTTTTTCTTCATAAATAAAAAATTCGCTGTTAATGATTTAAAAATCAACAGCGAATTAAGTTCTTTATTTTTAGATAGTGTAATTACTACATAAACTTTAACATTTATTTCTCTCTAATATAGATATCTATCGGCACTCCTGAGAAGTCCCAGTTTTCTCTAATTTTATTTTCAAGGTAACGTTTGTAAGGCTCTTTTACATATTGTGGCATGTTAGCAAAAAACACAAACTGAGGTGTTGGTGTTGGCAACTGCATACAATATTTAATTTTTACATATTTCCCTTTAGTCGCAGGTGGCGGATATGCTTCAATTACTTTCAACATAAACTCATTGAATTTTGAAGTAGCAATACGTTGTTGTCTATTTTCATACACTTTTACCGTTGCTTCAAGTGCTTTCAATAAACGCTGTTTTGTCAAAGCAGAAACAAAAAGAATAGGCACATCCGTAAATGGCATTAATTCTTCTCTGATTTTCTCCTCATAATCACGAGTCGACATCGTTTCCTTTTCAACTAAATCCCATTTGTTCACTAAAATGACAACTCCTTTTCGGTTTTTCTCTGCTAACCAAAAAATACTTTGGTCTTGCCCTTCAAATCCTCGCGTAGCATCAATAATCAAAATACAAATATCAGCATGTTCAATAGCACGAACCGATCTCATAACCGAATAAAATTCTAAATCTTCCTTTACTTTAGCTTTACGACGGATTCCCGCAGTATCAACCAAATTAAATTCAAAACCAAAACGATCAAATTTTGTATCAATAGCATCACGAGTTGTACCAGCGATATCTGTTACCATAAAACGTTCTTTACCAATCAACGCATTTATAAAACTAGATTTCCCAGCGTTAGGACGACCTACAACTGCAAAACGTGGCAAAACCACTTCTTCTTGAACTGGTTCTGGTTTCACAGGAAACGCATCAATCAATGCATCCAATAAATCACCTGTCCCACTTCCAGATATACTTGCAAACGTATAATATTCTCCTAAGCCAAGGTTGTAAAACTCAATAGCGTCTTTCTCACGCATGGCATTGTCTACCTTATTTACAGCTAAAAGAACTGGCTTAGTCACTTTGCGTAACAATCGGGCAACAACATCATCCATTGGTGTTATTCCTTCTTCAACATCAACCACAAATATAATTACATCGGCTTCATCAATGGCTAATTCTACTTGTTTGCGGATTTCTCCTTCAAAAACGTCATCAGAACCACGTATATAACCTCCGGTATCAATCACAGAAAACTCTTTTCCGTTCCACTCGCTTTTACCATAGTTTCTATCTCGGGTCACCCCAGAAACTGAATCTACAATAGCTTCTCTTCTTTGTATCAGCCTATTAAAAAGGGTCGATTTCCCTACATTAGGTCTTCCTACTATCGCAACAATGTTATTCATAAGTATTTATTCAAATATTTTGCAAAGGTAGTGTTAAATAGATTGACTATCAATTTTTTTGATATATTAGCCCACGCTAACCAATTTTAATTTTATGGATACCAATAATGAACTGCGACTTCGCTTACGATTTTACAAAGGTGTAATGATAAATACAACAGTTTTAAGTCAAAAATTCGCAGATTTCGCAAAATCAAATCCAACTGATTATGCCGTAAAAACAAGAGGAACTCATATTTGGATCAGTATAAATGGCGACAAAAAATCCTATTATTCGCCCCATTTACATTTAGAACTAGAAGCAAAAAACGAAAATGAAACACACATTAGAGGATTGTTTGGTCCTGATCCTACCTTGTGGACGTTCTTTATGTTTTTACATTTTATCATTGCCGGAGTATTTTTAATTTTCAGCGGCATTGCCTATTCCAACTCTGTTTTAAACAAAAGTTACACTTTCGACATTGTCGTACTTATCCTGATGGTCATCTCCTGGTTCCTTCTTTATTTTATTGCAAAACAAATCCGAAGCAATGGGAACAATCAAACACACGAGCTCGAAAAAGTATTCTTAAAAATTCTCGAGTCCTAATTATGAGAAGCTAATCCAGCACTCCATTGCAACTCCTCGTTCATAAAGGAGTTGTTGCAATGCGCTTGCAGGAGCTTCCTGCGGTCGCGCTGCAAGCACAGCAACAATACCTTTTTTCACCGCGGGGTTTCCATTTCGATCTGGGCTAAAAAAAAATCAGTATTAGAGAAAAACTCTGATACTGATTTTAAATTTATATTCTGCGTACAGACAGGTCGCGACCTGTCCCTACTGGTTATAACCAAACCTTTTTAACATATTAGCATTACTTCTCCAGTTTTTGTTGACTTTTACATACAATTCGATATGAATTTGTTTTCCAAAGAATTTCTCTAAATCAACGCGAGCTTCCATTCCTACTTTCTTCAAAGCAGCTCCTTTGTGTCCAATGACGATTCCTTTTTGAGTATCTCTTTCTACCATAATCAAAGAACGAATTCTAATAATATCATCTGTTTCAACAAATTCTTCAGTAACGATTTCTACCGCATAAGGAATTTCCTTGCTGTAATTCAACAATATTTTTTCACGAATCGTTTCATTTACAAAGAAACGTTCCGGTTTATCAGTCAATTGATCTTTTGGATAATAAGGTGGAGATTCTGGCAACAACTCTATAATTCTTCCAAAAACTTCAGGAACATTAAAATTTTGCAAAGCTGATATTGGAAAAATTTCAGCATTTGGAACTTTAGCAGTCCAGAAAGCCACTTGCTCTTCTAATTGTTCTTGATTAGAATTGTCAATTTTATTCAATAGTAAAAGTACAGGAATTTTAGCATGAATGATTTTGTTAAAGAAAGCTTCATCTTTTAAATCTTGCTCGCCAATTTCAACCATGTAAATCAAGATGTCAGCATCTTCAAAAGCTGATTTTACAAAGTTCATCATCGATGCTTGCATTTCGTACGCCGGCTTGATGATTCCCGGTGTATCAGATAAGATCAATTGAAAATCTTCACCATTTACAATTCCTAGAATTCTATGACGAGTTGTTTGTGCTTTAGATGTAATGATAGACAATCGTTCTCCAACAAAGGCATTCATTAGTGTTGATTTCCCAACATTTGGATTTCCTATGATGTTTACAAAACCTGCTTTATGTGACATTTCTATTAAAATTTTTATTTTGCAAAGGTAAACATATCAAGTCAATAGACGAAATAAAACATTTTTTAAAATTTTTATTGGAAATACAGAAATTCATCGTACCTTTGCACCCGAAACAACGCGGGATAGAGCAGTAGGCAGCTCGTCGGGCTCATAACCCGAAGGTCACAGGTTCGAGTCCTGTTCCCGCTACTAAGTAGCCTTATTGAGATTACAAAACGCACATCGCGGGATAGAGCAGTAGGCAGCTCGTCGGGCTCATAACCCGAAGGTCACAGGTTCGAGTCCTGTTCCCGCTACTAGAAAAGCTTCACAGAAATGTGAGGCTTTTTTTATGGAATAAAATTTCACCTACCTCTACTAAATAACGGATCAAGCGCAAAAGTTGGGGATTATCCAAAAACATTAAGTTAAAAACACATGACCTTTTTAGTTAGAGATTGTGTTTTCTGCGCTAATAGACAATCCATCTGGAAACAATATCTTTTCATTCTTTTTTCACTTAAATACATTGATTCTGTTTGTTATAAATTCAATTCCCTGCAATTGTTTCACTATATTTGTAGGTAGTGGATCAGCCTATTTTACTGTTTTACCTTATCCGTTCTTGTTCCTATTTCTTCTAATGCTTTAAATAACAATAAAAAACTTTGTAAGATGAATACAATTAATTTGAACGAAAGCTTTGGGACATTATCAGAAACCATAAATGGTTTGGTCAAATTGGGATACAATCATGATTTTAACATAAAAGAGGACTGCATTGTTTGTCGCCAAGCGAATATTACACTTTCCCCAGAGGATTTTCAAATTGACAAAACATACCGTTTTGAAGGTGATTCTGACCCCGATTATCAGTCAATACTTTATGCAATATCTTCTCCAAAATTTGGCATAAAAGGACTTTTAGTAAATGGTTATGGCATTTCAGCAGATGAAGCTTCTTCGAAATTGATAGCAAAATTACAAACTAACAACACTCTTCCTATCATGAAAAACAAGTCCAACGAAGCAACTCCGCAACGTCCGGAAGGAAATCGGGTTTTAAATGCTCAATTGGTAGAAATGGATTTGAATAAATTTATTGATCAAATAAAAAACGAAGTAACTTGGAAAAATAGCGACCGTAATTCGGTTACTATATTCAAATCGGAAACAATGCGAATTGTGATAATGGGATTGCATGAAGATGCAGAGCTGAAATCGCATAAAGTAAATGGCGTCATCAGCATTCAAACAGTAGAAGGAAAAATAAATCTTGTCACAGCACAACAAAGCGTAACGCTAGAAAAAGGTCAAATGATTGCATTAGAAGAAAACGTTCTTCATAGTGTAACGGCTATAAAAGAAAGCTTCTTCCTACTCACTCTTGCAATGAACTACAAATAGAATAAAACTAACAAAAGCAATAATTCAGCAGTTTGTTAATTAAATAATAAATAGAACTTGTTAAAAATGTTTGTAGTAAAAAAATTAAGCTTTGCTAATCCTCAAAGCGCTATAAAGACTTCAATTCAATTTTAACAAAGCTAAATTCAATGTCTCTTCTGAAAAAAAACATAGCTATCCGAAAAGAGAACTGAATTTTTATAGAAATCGCAGGATAGCAATTAAACAAAAGTGGCATGTCAAAAACCTTTGCTGATAAAGTGATTGATTTCAATCGCCAATTGCATTATTCGAGTGCATTGCCAGAAGGTTTTCAGGTACTAAATCCTTATGTTGACAATCCTGAAACGATGTTGGTAATGCAACAGTTTTATCATAAATATTACAACGATTCACAAAAAAGAAAATTCATTATCGGCATTAACCCAAGCCGTCACGGTGCTGGGGTAACAGGCGTTCCATTCACAGATACTAAAAGACTGGAAAGTGTTTGCGGTATAAAAATGCAATCAGCGCATACGCACGAAATTTCTTCTGTTTTCATGCATGACATGATTGCTGAATATGGTGGAGCAAACCTTTTTTATAAAGAATTTTATATCAATTCGCCATTCCCTTTGGCTATTATTCGTCAAACCAAAGAGGGAAAATGGCTAAATGCCAATTATTATGATGACCCTACACTTTTTGACATGGTCAAAGATTTTATGACACTTACTCTAAAAAATCACATTAACATGGGGTTAGACACTTCGCAGGTTTATGTCTTGGGAAAGAAAAATGCCGGTTTTATCCAAAAGCTCAATAAAGAAGAAAAATTGTTTGACAGTATCAAAATTCTCGAGCATCCGCGCTACATTCAACAATACAAATCCAAAGAAAAGCAGTTTTACATTGACAAATATATCTTAACCTTGAACAATGTCGAATGAAGCAAGCGGAAAACCATACTATTTATACCATAGGACATTCTACTCATAGTTTTGCAGAATTTCTAGAAATGCTCCGCTCTTTTGACATCAAAATTCTTGTCGACATTAGGAGCATGCCAGGCTCGCGTAAGTTTCCACAATTTGACCAGGAAAATTTAAAAACAACTATGGAAAAATCTGGAATACACTACATTCACCTTTCCAATTTGGGAGGAAGAAGAAAACCAAAGAAAGACTCAAAAAATACCCGATGGAATAATCCTTCTTTTACAGGTTATGCCGATTATATGGAAACGGAAGAATTTAAAAAAGGTATTGAAGAACTAAAACATATTGCATTAGAACAAAACACCGCGATTATGTGCTCGGAAGCCGTTTGGTGGCGCTGTCACCGTTCGATGGTATCTGATTATTTAAAAGTAAAAAATTGGAACGTATTACACATAATGACAACATCAAAAGCTCAAGAACATAAATACACTTCACCAGCAAGAATAGTTGATGATTGTGTGTTCTATTCTGATGAAAACTGATATTTAAAGTCTATTTATCGATACAAAATTTAAAATAGGCGACAAAGTAGTATCAGAACTACAGCTATTTTTTTTAATTGATCATCTTGATATTTAAAGTCTTGCTTTCCGAAAAAATAAATTTACAGTCTTTATATTTTGGTGGACCAAATTTAGGTTCTACATTATTAGAAAATCCGTACGGTTCTTTGGGAAAACCAATAAAATTACGATTGAGTTGGTTGTCTGAATTTTCATCGTGATACATAGAAATCGCATACTCCCCTTTTGGCAAATCAGTAATTGTAATGATTGCTGTATATTTATCCACCTTAATCGAATAATTTTTAAGCGCTGCACCTTTCTTTAGAAAATTAGTCCCGTTGTTGAAAACACTAATTTTGATTTCGCCTTTCAATTTTTCAATAGCAGAGATTCTAATCGTTAACGGCGGATTTTCAATAGCAAACAAACCTGCAATACATGTCATAAATAAAAATAAGCTGTTCATTTTTTTTGTTTTTAATTAAAATAAGGATTCCTTTTGAACACTATTCTCGTCTTGACAAGGTTCTGCTTTTTTCAAAGAAACCATTTAATAAACTTTTCAAATAGAGCTGTGGCAAATATTAAATTTGAAACCAGACCGATAATACAGATTATAAGTTAGTTCATTAAAACAGACTCAAATACGGCCAAAGGTGCCCTTCTACCCACATTCAAAGACAGAATAGTGCCATTTATGGTATAATTATCCGCTAATTCAAAAACTTCTAGAAATTCACTTTCATTAACATCAACATCAGGACACGCTCTCATAGTTACAGCCATGTTTTTAAAACGGATTCTATTACCCTCCTCTAATGCATATTCTCCTGACAACACATTACAACCTGCAAATCCAGTGACTCTATTTTCATCTGTTTTTAAAATAAAATAGACTTCCCCTTCTTGATTATCTTTCATGGTGACAACTTTGCCTTCTAATTTTTTTAGTTTCCAATATTTCTCCGTGATGGCATCGTTGCTAGCTTCAAGGTTTGTTTTCTTAACAAAACTACAGCCTGCAACAATCATGGTAAATAACACAATCAAGACAATTTTTGTTTTCATAATAATTTAATTTAAATGTAAATGTAGGGTTAGTTCTTAAGATCTCATTGTAAAATTAGGAAGAAATCCGTTTGCAGTCCTTTAAATACTAAATAAACCACCATGGACTGAAAGTCCATAGTTTTGGTTTAGCAGACTGAAAGTCTCCACGGTTATAATAATAAAAATCAACCTCAGATTCACAGATTTTTTTTTAGGTTATAATAAATCTGTGAATCTGCGGTAAATTTTTTTAGAACCTGAAAGGGAAATGCACTAAAGTGCATAGTTTTAAGCTATTTCTGTGACCAATAAATATTATTTTAGTGGTTTTGTTTTGAGACCTTGACTGGATTAACTTTTTTGCTTCAATAAATCACTTTGACAGTACTGAAAAGTTGATTATATGAGAAAATTCAATTTTTAAATAGTATAAAAAAATCAGCATTTGAAACTCAAAATACGTCAAACAGTACCTTTTTTGAATTGCATATCTAATTAAACACACCTTAATCAATAAAAATAAAAAAAACCTGTAGAGCAAGTCATACAGGTTTTTTCCTCAACTTTAAAAAATTAAATATTCAAAAACTAACCAATCTTTTATTTAAAAGTACTTCCATAAATTAATCTTCAAAAACTATAGCTGAATTCCTTCCTCCTAGCACATTCAACGATACAGCAAATCCTTCCTCATTTATCATTTTCATATTCATAACATCTAATACTGCTAAATCTCTAGACACTAATCCGTTGAATTTATTGTAGGAAATATTCATCTCTTTTAGATTACCAAGTTTTTCTAACTCAAAAGGAACTTGGCCAATCATGTTGTTGTCAAATAAGCTAAAATTTTCAAGAGAAGTCATGTTCGCAATATCTCTACTCAACCTACCAACTAATTTATTACTGTTTAAAAGTAAAGTTTTAACAGTCTTGATGTTGTACAAAGAATTTGGAATTTCACCAACAATTTCATTATTAAACAGAGACAATACTTCTAACTGGTTTAAAGCGCCAATTTGAGTTGGCAACTTGCCTGAAAGTGCATTCATATAAAGCTCTATGCTTTTTAAATTCAACATCTTGCACACAGAGTTTGGAATATTTCCAGATAATTTATTAAAAGATAAATTTAAAATTCTTAACTCACTTAAATTCCCAATATCTGAAGGAATCGCTCCGGAAATGTTATTTTTATATAAATTTA
>JAGOJA010000017.1 GCA_017995345.1 Flavobacterium sp. | reverse complement strand
CCTCTTGATACAACGGACGCATGATTACATTTGGACTGAACTTCTCAGGATGATTCTCTAGTAATTTTAAGATTTCAGTTTCAGAAAATTCAATGTTAGTGTGGTTTACTTTGAATTTATCATTTTCGAAAATAATACGTTCCCGTAGATTGTCGTCGATATAAAACAAATTGATTTCGCGAGGATTTACTTGAACCGTGTAATCTTTTAATTTTTCAGCAGTTTCTAATACTAATTTATGAGAAGATTGATGTAGTAATTCTTCTTTTACGTAAGGAATAAAAGGGCGTTTTAAGTCGGGATTGTCTGCATCAATAATTACAAGACCATACGTTCCGAATAATGCATTGGCTAAATGCCTCGTTGCATCTGCTAAATTATCATGGTTTAGATATGCATCCTTAAACATTTTTTTGATGGCTTGAGCATTTGTACTTGAACCCAATTCTAGTGCATAGACTTCAAAAAAATCCTCTAAACCTTTAGTTGATAATCGACCAACAGGTCCAGTACTTTCGGTATTCCATCTGAATTTTTTTCCTTTGAAATTGAAATAATTAATTTCTTCAAAATCATGGTCTTCGGTTGCCATCCAATAAATGGGAACAAAGTTATACGTTGGATATTTCGCTTTTAATTCTTTAGTCAAATTAATTGTCGAAATGATTTTATATAAGAAATACAACGGACCACTAAATAAATTTAGTTGATGCCCGGTGGTCACGGTAAACGTGTTTGGATTATTTAAAGCGTCAATATTTTGATTTGTTAAAGCCGAAGTTGCAACAGTAGCGTATTGTTGTTGTAAAACTGATACCAAAGTAGCTCTGGATGCCTCATTGAAATTTTTTTTCTTTTCAATGATTTGTGCTTCAAAGTTTTCAAGAGTTGGAAATCTATTGTATAATGATTGAAGAGTACTTTTTTGATCTAAATAATCATTCATTAAGGCAGAAAAATATCCTGAATTCTGATAGCTGATACAGTCGTTTGGCATATTTTGAGTTTCTAAATTTGTCGCTAAAGTAAGAAAAAGCAAAGGTAAGTTTTTTGGGTTTAAGATATGTTTAGGAAATGTCTATTTTTAAATTGTTAAGAATCCATTTTTAACCTTTATTTTTGCACCAAACTTATTTCTTTTGAAAACCAAAATTTTCCTCATCACGCCTCCTTTTACCCAACTGAATACTCCATATCCGGCAACTGCTTATATCAAAGGGTTTCTGAATACTAAAAACATTGAGTCTGTTCAGGCGGATTTAGGGATAGAAGTGATTTTAAAATTATTTTCGAAAACTGGTTTAAAGGATTTGTTTAAAGAAGCAAGTTTAAAGTCTAATGTTAGTGAAGTTTCGGACAACTCAAAACGTATTTACGCTTTAGAAGACGAATATATAAAAACGATTGATCCGGTAATTGCTTTTTTGCAAGGAAAAAATCCAACTTTGGCACTCCAAATTTGTCAGGAAGATTTCCTGCCGGAAGGGTCTCGCTTTGCACAATTGGAAGAACTAGATTGGGCTTTTGGAACCATGGGAACGCAAGATAAAGCGAAACATCTGGCGACATTATATCTTGAAGACATTTCTGATTTCATTGTGGAATGTGTCGATGCTAATTTTGGTTTCAGCCGCTATGCGGAACGATTGGGAAGATCTGCGAATTCTTTTGATGAGTTGTATGAGGCTTTGCAAGAAGAGCCTACTTATATTGATAAAGTTTTGCTTTCGATTCTAATAGATAGAATTGAAGCCATTCTGCCCACATTATTTCTAATTTCCGTTCCCTTTCCTGGGAATTTATATTCGGCTTTTCGCTGCGCACAATGGGTGAAAAAAAACTATCCAAATATCAAGATTTCAATGGGCGGCGGTTTTCCAAATACGGAATTGCGTTCGCTTTCGGATGTTCGTGTTTTTGAGTTTTTTGATTTTATAACATTAGATGATGGCGAAATGCCAATCGAAGAACTTATCAATGTTATCACTTCGAGTGTGTCATCCCAAGCACAGTCGTGGGACGAGAAGCAATACAAACGAACCTTGCTTTTAGAAAACGGAAGGGTAGTTTATAAAAACAATTCGATAAAACCTGATTATAAACAATCGCAAGTGGGAACGCCAGATTACTCGGATTTGCTTTTGGATAAATACATTTCGGTAATCGAAATTGTGAATCCAATGCACCGCATGTGGAGTGACGGACGCTGGAATAAACTCACCATGGCGCACGGTTGCTATTGGGGAAAATGTACTTTTTGCGATATTTCTTTAGATTATGTAAAAATCTATGAACCCGTTGCAGCCAATTTATTATGCGACCGAATAGAAGAAATGATTGCCCAAACAGGCGAGAACGGATTTCATTTTGTTGACGAAGCCGCTCCTCCAGCTTTGATGCGTGCTTTGTCGCTTGAAATCCTTCGCAGGAAATTAGCTGTGACGTGGTGGACAAACATTCGGTTCGAAAAAAGCTTTACTAAAGATTTATGTTTGCTCCTAAAAGCATCGGGTTGCATCGCCGTTTCTGGTGGCCTCGAAGTAGCTTCGGATCGATTATTAAAACTAATTGATAAAGGGGTAACAGTTGAACAAGTGGCAAAAGTCACTAGAAATTTTACCGAAGCGGGCGTGATGGTTCATTCCTATTTAATGTATGGCTATCCCTCTCAAACCGTTCAGGAAACTGTGGATAGTCTGGAAATGGTGCGGCAATTGTTTGAAGTTGGTGTTTTACAATCGGGGTTTTGGCATCAATTTGCGATGACAGCACATAGTCCTGTGGGAATGTATCCTGAAAAATACGGTGTAATAAAAGAAACTGAAGTGATTGGGACATTTGCCAACAATGATATTAATTTCACGGATGCAACAGGAATCGACCATGATAAGTTCAGTTTTGGCCTCAAGAAATCCTTGTTCAACTTCATGCACGGAATTTGTTTTGATTACGAATTGCAGGATTGGTTTGAATTTAAAATCCCAAAGTCTAAAATTTTGCCCAATTTTATTTTTAATGCTTTGCAAGAAGAAGAGGGTTTTGATACTAAACTCACTGCCAAAATTGTATGGTTGGGAGGGAAACCATCACTAGAACATTTTACAAAATCTAAAAAAGGCAATTCATGGGAAATGATGACTTTGACTTTTCATGACAAAAAAGAAAGTTTCAGTATTCAATCGAATAAAATGGAGGGAGAATGGCTGGTAGAAATGCTGCTAAAAGTTTCCGTTTCAAATGCTAAAATTTTTAATTACCAAGAAATTAAAGCCGATTTTGAAACACAATTAGAAGATTTTGAACTGTTTTGGTATTCAAAACCAGTCAAAACGCTACGAGAATACGGTTTATTGGTGTTGTAAAGTTATTCTAAAGAAACTATATTAAATTAGCATAAAAAATTTACTTTTAGATTACGCAAACGTTTTCTTTGCTTATTTTTACAACCAATTAAATAAATACAGGTATGAGTATTGGTTATAAAGTAAATGTAAATGATGCTTTTCATTTTGATTTAGAAAAGGAAAGTATATCTCAACTGGATGCAGTTAGTGTGGAAGCCAATAAATTTCATATACTACATCAAAACACCCCTTATAAAGCCGAAATCATTAATTCAGATTTTCTTCAAAAAAGCTATACGGTAAAAGTGAATAACAATACGTACGTTGTTGCTATTTCAAATCCGTTGGATATTTTGATTAAAGAAATGGGATTTGAAGTAGGACGTACCAAACAAGTCAATTTTATCAAAGCACCTATGCCTGGATTGATTCTAGAAATCAGTGTTGTGGTAGGACAAACTGTAAAAGAAAACGACAACCTGATAATTTTGGGCGCCATGAAAATGGAAAACAGTTTTCTTTCTCCGCGAGATGGTGTTATCAAAACCATTTCGGTACTTATGGGAGATGCCGTAGATAAAGGACAGTTGTTAATTGAATTTGAATGATAAAACACCACTAATTTGCTAATTAAAAATAGAATCATTCAAAGTAGGTTATTTTTTTGAGAATTAACATTTAGCAAATCTTCGGTTAAAAAATATAAAATGAAAAAACTATTAGTTGCCAATAGAGGGGAAATTGCCATCAGGGTAATGAAAACCGCCCAAAAAATGGGTATTAAGACCGTCGCTGTTTATTCGACTGCGGATCGAAATGCACCACACGTAAAATTTGCCGATGAATCCGTTTGGATTGGAGAAGCACCTTCTAGTCAATCCTATTTGTTAGGAAGTAAAATTATAGAGGTTGCCAAATCTTTAAACGTGGATGCGATTCATCCTGGTTACGGATTCTTGAGTGAGAATGCTGATTTTGCTGAAGAATGCGAGAAAAACAACATTATATTCATTGGTCCAAAGTCGAAAGCGATAAAAATAATGGGAAGCAAATTAGCGGCGAAAGATGCTGTTAAAGCGTATGATATTCCTATGGTTCCTGGTATTGATGAAGCGATTACTGATATAGAGAAAGCTAAAGTAGCAGCAAAAACAATTGGTTTTCCGATACTGATTAAAGCTTCTGCCGGTGGTGGAGGAAAAGGAATGCGTGTGGTAGAAAGTGAAGGGGAGTTCGAATCTCAAATGCATCGCGCTATCAGTGAAGCGATTGCTGCTTTTGGAGATGGATCTGTTTTTATCGAAAAATATGTGGGTTCGCCAAGACATATAGAAATTCAAATTATGGCAGACAGTCATGGTAATGTGTTGTATTTATTCGAAAGAGAATGCAGTATCCAACGTCGCCATCAGAAAGTTATAGAAGAAGCGCCTTCGTCGGTTTTAACACCGGAATTGCGTAAAAAAATGGGTGAAGCGGCCGTTTTGGTAGCGAAATCTTGTGATTATTTAGGAGCAGGAACTGTCGAATTTTTATTGGACGAAAATAATAATTTCTACTTCTTGGAGATGAATACGCGTTTGCAAGTAGAACATCCCGTTACGGAATGGATTACAGTAACTGACTTGGTAGAACTGCAAATCAAAATAGCCAGGGGAGAAGCATTAGCCATCAAACAAGAAGACTTAAAAATAAAAGGACATGCAATGGAATTAAGGGTCTATGCCGAAGATCCTATAAATGATTTTTTGCCGAGTGTAGGGCGCTTAGATGTGTATCAATTGCCTGTAGGAGAAGGAATTCGTGTGGATAACGGTTTTGAACAAGGAATGGATATTCCTATTTATTACGATCCAATGTTAGCTAAATTAATCACGTACGGTGAAACCAGAGAAGAGGCGATTCAAATTATGATCAAGGCGATTGGGGAGTATCAGGTAGAAGGAGTACAGACGACATTGCCTTTCGGGAAATTTGTTTTTGAACATGAGGCGTTTCAATCGGGGAAATTTGACACGCATTTTGTAAAGAACTATTACAATGCGGATGTATTGAAAAAGCAAATGGCGCAAGAAGCCGAAATCGCTGCTTTGGTGGCGTTGAAACAGTATTTTCAAGATCAAAAAATTGTACGCTTACTAAATTAAAATATTTTTTTTGACTATTAAGAGATTGAGAAAAATTAAGTACTATTTTTTCCAAATGAAACTTAATTTCTAAATGGTTTTAAATAAAATTGGCGAATTGGCGGTTAAAAAAACAAATATGAAAGACAAAATAAGAACATTAAACGATAAAATTACCGAAGCGCATTTGGGTGGTGGTAAAAACAGAATTGCAAAACAACATTCGAATAAAAAATTAACGGCAAGAGAACGCGTCAATTATTTGATGGACGAAGGTTCTTTTGAGGAAATCGGGATGTTAGTTACCCACCGAACATCTGATTTTGGAATGGAAAAAGAACTGTATTATGGCGATGGTGTCATCACAGGATACGGAACCATAAACGGACGATTGGTTTACATTTTCGCACAGGATTTTACCGTTTTTGGTGGTTCATTATCTGAAACTCATGCCGAGAAAATCTGTAAAGTTATGGATATGGCAGTCAAAATGGGAGCACCAATGATTGGACTAAATGATTCTGGTGGCGCGCGTATTCAAGAAGGTGTACGTTCTTTGGGTGGTTACGCCGATATTTTTTATAGAAATGTACAGGCTTCAGGAGTGATTCCACAAATCTCGGCAATTATGGGCCCTTGCGCTGGTGGAGCGGTATATTCGCCTGCGATGACTGATTTTACGATGATGGTTGAAGATACCAGCTATATGTTTGTAACAGGTCCAAATGTGGTAAAAACCGTAACTAATGAAACTGTGACTTCAGAGGAGTTGGGAGGAGCAAGTACACATTCTACTAAATCTGGTGTGGCGCACATCACTTCTACAAATGATGTGGAATGTCTGGAAGATTTGAAACGCTTATTGAGTTATTTGCCACAAAGCAATAAGGAAAAAGCACACAATTTACCCTACGAACTGAACGATGAAATACGGGATAAATTAGCGAACATTATTCCCGATAACCCCAACAAACCTTACGATATGCACGAGGTGATTGGTGGAGTTATTGATGAAGATTCGTTTTATGAAATTCATAAAAACTATGCTGAAAACATCCTAGTTGGTTTTGCCCGATTGGGAGGAAAAAGCATTGGGATTATAGCCAATCAACCGATGATTTTAGCCGGTTGTCTCGATGTGAATAGTTCGAAAAAAGCGGCTCGATTTACCCGTTTTTGCGATGCCTTTAATATTCCGTTGTTGGTTTTAGTGGATGTACCAGGATTTTTGCCCGGAACTGACCAAGAATGGAACGGAATTATTGTTCATGGTGCCAAATTATTGTATGCGCTGAGCGAAGCCACCGTGCCAAGAGTAACTGTAATTACACGTAAAGCATACGGTGGTGCGTATGATGTAATGAACTCGAAACACATTGGTGCCGACATGAATTTTGCATGGCCTAGCGCCGAAGTCGCCGTGATGGGAGCCAAAGGTGCCAGCGAAATTATCTTTAAAAAAGAAATTAACGAAGCCGAGGACCACGAAGCTAAACTTTTAGAAAAAGAAGCGGAATATGCTGAATTATTTGCAAATCCTTATACTGCAGCGCAGCGTGGTTTTGTGGATGAGGTAATCTTACCGCAAGACACAAGACGCAAATTGATAAAAGCCTTTAGTATGCTCGAAAATAAAGTGAGTATAACTCCAAATAGAAAGCACGGAAACATTCCTTTGTAATTGCTTTTTAAATAATTTTAGTATTGTTATTCAATAGTAAGACCAGCTTATTAAGCTGGTTTTTTGTTAATTCAAATTATTCAAATTAAAAAAAGGAAAATTAAAAATGGTTGGCTTAACTTTGAATAATCAAGAATTTTAGTTAAAAAAAACAAATACAATGAAATACAATAGATGTGGCAAAAGTGGTTTGTTATTACCTCAAATTTCTTTCGGATTATGGCATAATTTCGGCTCTGTCGATATTTTTGAAAACGGAGAAAGCATTGTCAAAGCCGCTTTTGATAAAGGAATTACTCATTTTGATTTAGCCAATAATTATGGCCCTGTTCCCGGGTCTGCAGAAACTAATTTTGGTACAATATTAAAAAATAATTTTCAAGGTAATCTTCGCGATGAGATTGTTATTTCTACAAAAGCTGGTTACACCATGTGGAAAGGGCCTTATGGCGATTGGGGGTCTCGAAAATATCTATTGTCCAGTTTAGATCAGAGTTTAAAACGTATGAATCTGGATTATGTAGATATTTTTTATTCCCATCGGTTTGATCCTGAAACTCCTTTGGAAGAAACCATGATGGCTTTGGATTATGCAGTTCGAAGCGGGAAAGCTTTGTATGCTGGGATTTCTAATTATAATCCCGAACAAACTAAGGAAGCAACTGGAATTCTAAAACGCTTAGGCACGCCTTGTTTGATTCATCAAGTAAAATACTCCATGTTTGTAAGGCAGCCCGAAGAGGGTTTATTGGATGTTCTCGAAGAAAAAGGAGTAGGCTGCATTGCTTTTTCACCTTTGGCACAAGGACTTTTAACTGATAAATATTTAAAAGGAATCCCAGAAAATTCCAGAGCCTTTAATCCAAACGGACATTTACTATTAGAAGATGTTTCTGAAATGAAAATTCAAAAAATTATTGCATTAAATGATATTGCCAAAAAAAGAAATCAAACTTTAGCTCAAATGGCTTTGGCTTGGATCTTAAAAGACAAACGAATTACTTCAGTGCTAATTGGTGCAAGTTCTGTTAGTCAACTAAATAATAACATTGAAAGTTTGCAAAACCTATATTTTACCAAAGCAGAATTAGCGGAAATTGAATGTGTTTTAGAATAATAATTTGATTCTCGTTTTTAACAAATAATTTCAAATAGAGCAAAGATGGTATTTAAATCGATAAATCCTTTTTCACAGGAAGTGATTGCAGTACATGAAGTATTGACAGATGCGCAATTGAATCGCAAATTACAACTATCAGAACGCGCTTTTAAAGAATGGAAAAATACTTCCTTTCAGGAAAGAGCTGATAAGATGCAGAATCTTGCTCGTATTTTAAGAGAAAATAAAGAGAAATTAGGATTGTTGATTACCAATGAAATGGGTAAGATTGTATCTGAAAGCATTGCTGAGGTAGAAAAATCAGCTGGAAATTGCGACTTCTATGCTGAAAATGCTGAACAAATGCTGAAAGAGGAATATTACGATACCCCTTTTAAGAGCTTGTCAGTTTATGATCCAATGGGAGTTGTCTTTGCAATAATGCCTTGGAATTATCCTTTTTGGCAAGTATTGCGTTATGCAGCTCCAACAATTATGTCGGGTAATGTAACGCTTTTGAAACATGCGCCAAACGTTATTGGTTGTGCCAAAGCAATTGAAAACGCATTTTTGGAAGCCGGTTTTCCCAAAGGTGTTTTTCAACAAATTACCATTGATATTCCACAAGTCGAAAGTGTAATTGCTTCTGATATAATCTGTGGTGTGACCTTGACAGGGAGTGAAAAGGCAGGTTCATCTGTAGCTTCATTGGCTGGAAAATACATTAAAAAATCGGTTATGGAACTGGGTGGTTCAGATGCTTTTATAGTTTTGCATGATGCTGATCTGGAGAAAGCAGCAACAGTGGCTACACAATCCAGAATGCTAAATGCTGGGCAGGCTTGTATTTGTGCCAAACGTTTTATAGTTACTGAAAAAGTTGCGGATGAATTTGGAGTACTTTTTGCTCAAAAAATACAATCGTTGCAACAAGGAAATCCATTACAACAAGGAATTAATATGGGACCGTTGGCTCGATTGGATTTAGCAGAAAAATTAGAACATCAACTGGAACAATCCTTACAACAAGGAGCTAAATTAATACTCGGTGGAGAAAGGGAAAATTGTAATTTCCAACCCACATTAATTGATTTTGTAACCGTAGATTCTGTTGCTTTTCAAGAAGAAACTTTTGGACCACTAGCGACTGTTATTAGAGCCAAAGACGAAAATGATGCTGTAACAATTGCAAACAATCATCGGTATGGCTTGGCTTCGTCAATCTGGACCAAAGACCTTGAGAACGCTTTCCAGTTAGCAAGAAAGATGGAAGCCGGTAACGTTTTTGTAAATTCACTTGTGCGATCGGATTCTAGAGTTCCCTTTGGAGGAATAAAAAAATCAGGGTATGGTAGGGAGTTAGGAACCGTCGGAATCAAAGAATTCATGAATATGAAATCACTGATTATTGAATAATAAGAATTTTTGTGTCACTAAAAACAAAAAAATAATGGGTTGTATTCTTGTTAATCTCGCGTCTAAATGTTCTTGGAATAAAAGATATTTTAGGCAATTATTTAAACTACTAGATTCAATTAATCAAACTTTAATTACGAAACAGTTTCTTTTTGTTTATTTCTAGTTTTTTATAATTCAAAATAAAAAGGTTATGAATGATATTTCAAGTGGTGTAAAAGTAATAAATTTGCTGCTGAGAAAGGTAATTTCATATTGATACAAGCGTTAAAAAAAAATCACTATTGATGAAAGCTTGATTTTCTCTAACTAAAATTAAATAGTAACTTAAAATAACCTAAAGATGAAAAGCCAACTAGCTGCTTTAGTATTAATGCTAACAACAACTTTTTTATTTGCACAAAAAACTGTCGTGATTCCCTTTACTACTTTTTACGGATCTGCTGATGCTTATTATAAATATGATTTCTCTGGAATTGATAACAGTTTGACCAGTTTTACATATTCTCATGATTCATTTGAATTGGGAATGGCTTCTATTGAAGCTTCACATAAAATGGATAAAGGATCCATTTTTGTTGATTTAGGTTTCGGAAACAGGGCTGCTCAGTTTACCTATAATGATGGAGTAAAAACATTTATCATTAAGCAATTAAATTTCACTTATAAATTTTCAGATAAATTTAAAGTTACTTTGGGTAGTTTTGCCACTCACGTAGGATATGAATTAGTGGATGCAGTAGATAATAAAAATTACAGTATGTCTTATGCATTTACGTATGGTCCATTTTTTAATACTGGTATAAAAGTACAATATACTTCTAATAAATTTAGTTTTATGGCCGGAGTTTCTAATCCAACTGATCTGAAATCTACAATAGATGCAGGTTCTACACAGAAAACTTTTATTGGACAACTGGCATTTTTGGGAGATACTGGCAGTGCTTATTTTAATGTAACTTCTGGGAGTAGCAATCCTTCCTCTGATGAAAATAAAACGCAATTTGATTTTGTTGGGAAAAAGAAATTGAGTAAAGCTTTTTCTTTAGGTTTCAATGGTACGTATGCATTAACCACTAATGATTTAGATAGCGCACTAGATGGGGAATGGTTTTCTTTAGTAGGTTATGTAAATTTCATAGTAAAAGAGTCATCAAGTGTAGCTTACAGATTAGAATATCTAGATGCTAAACAAGCTACAGATAGACTTGGTTTGTTAACAGGAACGAGCGTAATAGGCAATACATTATCCTTAAATTATAAAGTGGGAAATTTAACAATTATTCCTGAATTTCGTTTTGACATTGCTTCAGAAGATATTTTTACAGATAGTAATGCTGCGCCAAAGGGCTTGACAGCCTATGCTTTACTAGCAACAACTTATTCATTCTAATTCCTATAATTTTTTTACCGCAAAGATGTTGTTTTAGTGAAGTGGTAGTTTTTTTATTTATGCTTTTTGACAACTATTAAAGCCTGTTTTAGCGATGTTGAATATGCGGTACGAAAATGATATAGACAATAAAAACGGTTTTTTGAATCATTCAAAAAACCGTTTTTATTGTTTAATTGTGTTGCTAATTATTGTTTTTTATAAACAGAATAAATCGTGTTTACTGTTTTTTCGTCTAAAAGAGAATTTAGATCATTTTGAATAAAATGCAACTTGAAAGCAGTTATTGCTGCAGGTAAATTTGTAGTATTATAGCCTATAATTCGCAACCCTTGTTCAGCATTAAAATCAACTGGAGCCGGTTCTAATACTTCGTCAGGCCATATTCCAAATCCTTTTTCAGCCAATGTCTTCCAAGGAAATAGAACACTTGGATCCACTTTTCGACTTGGAGCAATATCAGAGTGACCTATAATATTTTGCGTAGGAATATTATAGTCTTTTTTTAACTTTGTTAAAAGAGCTATCAAGCTATTGATTTGTAATTCAGAAAATGGTTCTGAACCATTGTTGTCCAATTCAATACCTATAGAGGTCGAATTGATATCAGTGTTTTTTCCCCAAGAACCATTTCCGGCATGCCAAGCTCTCAGGTAATCATTTAGCATTTGTATAACTCGACCGTCATCTCCTATTACATAATGGGCGCTTACTTGTGTGCGGGCTAGTGTAAATGTTTTTATAGTTTGTTGTATAGAGTCTTGAGCAGTATGATGAATGATTACCAAATTAGGTTTCCTTAGATTAAAATTTACGGTACCAATCCACTCTGTATTTACTCCATTTTTCAATATTGTTAGCCCAATTTTTGAGATAGAATCTTTAACATTAAGCAATTGTTCAGAGTATAAAGAGTCTATCGTAATTTTGTAATTAGTAACCAACGGTAAAGTGACAGGTTCTTTATTTGAAATAGTTTCTTGTAATGATTTTAGTTTTTCATCATATACTTTCTCGCTTTTTTTATAAGGGTTTGTAGCACAGGAAGTAACAATACTTACAAAAATCAGATAATAAAAAAATTTTCTCATGAGGTTTTCTTAACAATGGACTGCAATTAATTATTTAGATTTCTTTTTCTTGGATTTTTTTGGATTTTTCGCTTCCTCATTTAGAGTAATGTATTTTTCCTTTTGATCTTTGTTCAATAATTCCGTTATCTTTCTGTCAGTAGTTTCTGAAAGAGCTTCAATGTTTTTCATTTTGTCTTCTTGGCTTACCTCTGCTTTTATAAGCATGCCTTGTGTTCTTATACTTTCGTTGAGGATATTAGAGATTGCAATTACCTGAAGTTCATCGAGAGTGAGTTCTGGTTTAAGTCGCTCCATTATTTTCCCAACGGTTTCTTCAACAGGAATTTCTTTTGGTTTTTGCTGAGACATTGATTGGTCCATTCCGTTATTCATTCGGCGATTGCTACCGTAATTATTTCCGTAACCATTATTATAGCCGTTATTGTACCCGCCATTTCCGTATTGTGCAGAAATAGTATTTGTGGCTAATACTACAAATGCGAAAATTAAAATAGTTTGGATTTGTTTCATAAATAGCGTTTTTAAAATAATTATGTCAAAAAAATTATACTGGCTCTCCGTATAAATCAAATTCTGTAGCTTCGATAATTTTGATCATTACAAACTCACCAGTTTTTACATAATGTTTAGATGCATCAATAAGGACTTCATTATCTACATCAGGACTGTCATATTCAGTACGACCTACAAAATGACCACCTTCTTTTCTGTCGATGATGCATTTGAATGTTTGACCTACTTTTTCCTGATTTAAATCCCAAGAAATTTGAGATTGTAATTCCATGATTTCGTTGGCGCGCTCTTGTTTTACAGCATCAGGAACATCATCTTCCAATAAGTAGGCATGGGTGTTTTCTTCATGAGAATAAGCAAAACAACCCATTCTGTCAAACTTCATTTCTTGAACAAAATCTTTCAATGTGTTGAAATCCTCTTGTGTTTCTCCTGGGTATCCTACAATCAATGTGGTACGAATAGCCATTCCTGGAACTGCGGCACGGAAATCTTTTAATAATTTTGTTGTTTTCTCTTGAGTAGTTCCGCGACGCATCGATTTCAAAATAGAATCTGTAATGTGTTGCAATGGAATATCTAAGTAATTACAAATTTTAGGCTCGCGTTTCATGATTTCCAGAACATCCATTGGGAAACCAGTTGGGAAGGCATAATGCAAACGAATCCATTCGATTCCTTCTACTTTTACTAAGGCTTCCAATAATTCTCCTAGAGCTCTTTTCTTGTAAATATCTAAACCGTAATAGGTTAAGTCCTGAGCGATCAAAATCAATTCTTTCACACCATTTTTAGCCAAGCCTTCTGCTTCTTTAACTAACTTTTCAATAGTTTGTGAAACGTTTTTTCCTCGCATTAATGGAATTGCACAAAAGCTGCACGGTCTGTCGCAACCTTCGGAAATTTTTAAATAAGCATAGTTTTTTGGAGTTGTAGTCAATCGTTCTCCTAATAACTCATGCTTATAATCTGCTCCTAACGCTTTCAATAATTGTGGCAACTCAGTTGTTCCAAAAAACTGATCTACATTTGGGATCTCTTTTTCTAAATCTGGTCTGTAACGTTCAGATAAACATCCGGTAACAAACACTTTATCGACCAATCCTCTTTCTTTCTTGTCAGCATATTCCAGAATCATATTTACTGATTCAGCCTTAGCATTATCAATGAATCCGCAGGTATTTATCACAATAATGTTTCCTTCTTCGGCTTCTGGTGCTTCATGTGTAACATCTTTTCCGCTTGCGCGAAGCTGACCCATAAGCACTTCACTGTCATACACATTTTTTGAACACCCAAGAGTGATTACGTTTATTTTATTCTTTTTTAACGACTTAGTTCTCATAACATTAGAATCCCGATAATTTGGGAATTTTGCAAAATTACAATTTTTTATTCAAACTGAACTTATTTCAGTTCCTTTTCAGTGTTTTTGTGGAGCTATTCCTGCTATACGTTGCAATCTCCCGAAAAAAAAACGGGAGGATTTTCACTGCTATCAGGACTAAAAAAAATCCGTTTCATAATCACGAAACGGATTCTAAATTTTATTTCTTGGATATTGTTACAATTCAAACAATAATGTTAGTGAAACATTGTTGTTTATTGCATCGATTTTTGCTCCGTCAGTAAATCCTTGCCCAAAGAATCCTTGTTGCGAATTTCTTTTAGCGTAGGAGTAAGCTAAATCTAGTTTAGTTGAGCCAAAATTATAACCTAAACCTGCTGAATAACCTGTTAAGTCTCCTATGGTAACTCCATTTTTGTATGGACTTTGTTCATAGCGATACCCAGCTCTTAAACTTAACGCTTCAATTTTATACTCAGCACCTATTCTCAATTCACCTGTTGTGTCCAACATAGAATTCATATTGCTATTTAATGCATTAAAAAACGAATCATTTTCTGGTTTGAATTTAGTTTTGCTGTAATCTTTTATCGCATAATCAATACTAATGAGTCCAGATTTTCCAAAAACATAAGCAAAACTTCCAGTTAATTTACTTGGTGATTGCAATTTATAGGCTTCGTAAATATTAACAACTCTTGGATCTACTGAATCAGTGATGTCATTTCCAGTAGAAGCACTGCTAACTACAACAAGTTTTTGAGAAAGCTCATCATTCAAGTTATACCAAGTAGAGGATTCGTATGCCAATCCTAAACGAACCTCATTTGTCAGTTTAGCAATAGCTCCCAATTGGAACGAGAACCCCGTTCCGTAAGTGTTTAAGGTATTATCAAACTGTACCATAGAAACAGTATAATTACTAGTCAATGGAGCATTATTGTCTTCATAAAAACGAGAAGTTCTTTGTAGATCTGTAAAATGAGAGTTTAAATTTAAACCAATGTATAATTTGTCTTTATAAGATGTAGCAGCGTTAAATGATAGTTTGCCATTATAACCAGTGCTATAAACTGAATTTTCTTGATAATAATTTCCTCCAGCAGGTATCAGTGATGAATAGGTGCTATTTGGGTTGTTGACATCATCAGCATCAATAACAAAGCCTTGATTATAAAAAGCAATCATTGCTTGCTGAGCAGCAAAACCGTTTAAAGAGGGGTATTGATTGTTTGGTAAATTACTTCCTAAGTAAGAATATAAATCTGAGATTGATTCTCCTGCTTCTCTATTTACAAATTGTTGTGGTACGGGTGCTCCATTATTTCCAGTATTGGCATAACTCAAAAAGTATTTGTCTATAGAATTAGTTGGATTTGTTCCTGCTGAAAATACTCGATTAGTAAAATCATTGGTTTTTTCATAATTAACTCCCAGTGAGATTTTTCTCCAGTCGCTATCTTTTCTATTATTAAATACAAAAACAGCTCCTGCCTGATTCAAATCAATTGAATTTTCTTTGTCGGAAGTTTTGGTACCAAAATAATTTGAATTGTTTTTAATATTGAAACTACTTAGCGTAAGCCCCATTTGGTTGTTTAAAAAAACGGCAGAACCTGCTGGATTTACATAGATAGAGGATAAATCACCACCAAGTGCTCCAAAAGCACCACTCATGGCTCTAAACCGGGCTGTTCCGTTCAAATCATCTTGCGAATAACGCAAAGCATCAGAGATTTCTTGTGACTGCGCAACACTTGCGGTCAAGCCTAAGGCAAATAAAAATATATATTTTTTCATGTGATTTGAATGTTATCATTGAATACTATAAAATAAGAAAATTAAATTACCCTCTGCCGCCTCTGCCGCTGCTAGCTGATCTTCCGCTGCCACTAGAATTATTAGATCTAGAGTTGCTATTAGAGCTTGGGCTGTAGGATCTAGAATTATCATCACTTCTTGATGTTGGATTGGATGATCTAGAATTACTGTCGTTTCTGTAAGTTGGTGCATCGGATCTTGAAGGCGCATTGTTCGTACGTCCATTATTGATATTACCTCTTCTTGGAGCGCTTTGATTGTTGTTTTGCGGTGTTGCTTGATTTCTTGAAAAAGTAGGGGCTGTTCTATTCACTCTATTAGAGGAATTTCTATTGAAATCATTGTTTTGTCTATAGTCTTGGTTAATAGCTCTTCTACTAATAGTGTTGTCTTGTGTTCTATAATAACTTCCAGAAACTCTGGAGCCGTTTGCTGAATTATTATAAGTAGCGCCTCTTCTACCTGAATTATAGGAGCGCGTTCTGTTATCGTAATAATTTGAATGTCCCCAGTTGTTGCCATACCAGTTATTTCCATACCAATTATTCCAACCAAAACCAATATTCATTCCCCAGCCAAAACCACTATTCCATCCCCAATTGTTTCCGTACCAGTTGTTTCGATACCAACCATTTCCGTAGTAGTTGTTGCCATACCAGTTATTTCCATACCAGTAATTTCCGTACCAGTTGTTTATACCCCATCCGGTATTGTAAAAATTGACGCTTACGCTTTGAGGATTGCTGCCCCAACCCGGATAGTTTTTATCATTGTATTGCAACGTATCGTTTTCTAAACTATAGTCATTGTAATTTTCAACATCTGTAAAGATCTTAACAGGTTGGTTGTTTTGTAAAGACCCAAAATAATCTTTGTATTGATTGTTTGGAGTGTTTTGAGCCCTTGTCTCAATAGTTCTATTAGAGGTCGTACCATAAATCCCATCAGAATCATAGTAAGAGCTGTTTTGGTACGAGCCACAAGAAGTCAATAGGACGCTGATAAACCCAACAATATAATATATTGAAGTGTTTTTGAAGGAAAGAGTACTAGTTTTCATATATATGGAGATTTTATTGTTGCACATTGCAAAAATAGTTAGTTTTGCGTAACTATTTACGTAAAATTATTAATGCAAAATTTATGCCAAACTATTCAATATGAGTAAGAACCTAACTACAAGATCAGAAGATTATTCAAAGTGGTATAACGAATTGGTTGTCAAGGCCGATTTAGCCGAAAATTCAGGAGTTAGAGGTTGTATGGTTATTAAGCCGTACGGATATGCAATATGGGAGAAAATGCAAGCCGAATTAGACCGAATGTTTAAGGAAACAGGACATCAAAATGCTTACTTTCCATTATTTGTTCCAAAAAGCATGTTTGAAGCTGAAGAGAAAAATGCAGAGGGATTTGCAAAAGAATGCGCTATCGTAACTCACTATAGATTGAAAAATGACCCAGACAAGCCGGGCAAGTTAATGGTAGATCCTAATGCAAAGTTGGAAGAGGAATTGATTGTTCGTCCTACAAGTGAAGCTATTATTTGGTCTACATACAAAGGATGGGTTCAGTCCTATAGAGATTTACCTTTATTGATTAATCAATGGGCTAATGTGGTGCGTTGGGAAATGAGGACTAGGTTGTTTTTGCGAACTGCAGAGTTTTTATGGCAAGAAGGACATACTGCTCATGCGACAAAAGCAGAAGCTGTAGAAGAATCGGAAAAAATGATGAATGTATATGCTGATTTTGCTCAAAATTTTATGGCAATTCCAGTTGTAAAAGGAATAAAAACGGAAACCGAACGTTTTGCTGGAGCCGAAGAAACGTATTGTATCGAAGCTTTGATGCAAGATGGTAAAGCATTGCAAGCAGGAACTTCACATTTCTTAGGTCAGAATTTTGCGAAAGCGTTTGATGTGAAATTTGCAAATGCCGAAGGAAAACAAGAATATGTTTGGGGAACATCTTGGGGAGTTTCAACTCGATTAATGGGTGCATTAGTAATGACACATTCAGATGATCAGGGATTGGTTTTGCCTCCAAATTTAGCTCCTATTCAAGTGGTTATTGTGCCAATTCATAAGACAGACGACCAATTGGCTGCAATAGCAGCTGAAGTGACTGTTTTGACAGCAGCTTTGCGAAAATTAAACGTCTCTGTAAAATTTGATGACAGAACCACTCAGAAACCAGGGTTTAAATTTGCTGAATGGGAATTAAAAGGTGTACCTGTTAGGATTGCTGTAGGGCCTAAGGATTTAGAAAATGGAACTTTCGAGGTGGCAAGAAGAGATACGTTAACTAAAGAAGTCGTTTCTAAAGACGGAATTGAAATTTTTATCAGCGATTTATTAGCGCAAATTCAGAAAGAATTGTTCGAAAAAGCATTGAATTATCGAAATACGCACATTACTGAAGTAAATAATTTTGAAGAGTTTAAAGAGGTTTTAGATATTAAAGGAGGTTTTGTATCAGCACATTGGGACGGAACAGCAGCTACAGAAGAGCGGATTAAAGACCTCACTAAAGCGACTATAAGATGCATCCCTTTAGATAGGGTAGAAGAGGTGGGAAGCTGCGTTTTTACTGGTGAAAGTTCAGTAGGAAGAGTGCTTTTTGCGAAAGCATATTAAAAAAAATAAAAAAAAAATGCACAAGCTATTGTACGTCTCAAAAATAGTTGTATTTTTGCATCCGCATTAGAGAAGCAGGGCCCGTTCGTCTATCGGTTAGGACGCATGGTTTTCATCCATGTAAGAGCGGTTCGATTCCGCTACGGGCTACTATTTTTATTGCAGGTTAAAGTTTTCCTGAACATAGAGGGAAGTAAGGCCCGTTCGTCTATCGGTTAGGACGCATGGTTTTCATCCATGTAAGAGCGGTTCGATTCCGCTACGGGCTACAAAATTCAATTTAGATTGATAAAACTTAGGGGATAATGGTCCGTTCGTCTAGGGGTTAGGACGCCAAGATTTCGTCTTGGTAACAGGGGTTCGATTCCCTTACGGACTACAAAAAATTAGTAAAAGAAAAAAAAGCAATAAAATGGCAAATCATAAATCAGCTCTAAAGAGAATCAGAACTAACGAAAAGAGAAGAGTATTAAATAGATACCAACACAAAACTACTCGTAATGCAATAAAAGCATTAAGAATAGCTACTGATAAAACAGATGCTACATCTAAATTATCAAACGTGATTTCTATGATTGATAAATTAGCTAAGAAAAATATTATTCATGATAATAAAGCTTCTAATCTGAAATCTAAATTAACAAAACTTGTTGCTAAATTGTAAGTATCACAATTTATTATATATAAAAAAAGAGCTCTCATTTTTGAGAGCTTTTTTTTATGTCAAATCTTTTAATTTTAATTTATTCTTTAGGTGTTCAAGCATCGCTTGGCTGATAGGTTTTGAGAAAAAGTCAATTACCATTGGGTATTGTTTTGATTTTTCAAAATCATCAGGGTCGATTGTAGAGGAAAGCACAACAACTTTTATGTTGTTGAATTCTGAAAATTCTTCGCTATTAAAACAATCTAGAAATTCCCATCCGCCCATTATAGGCATATTTAAATCTAAAAAAATTAATTGTGGTTGCGGTATTAGCTTGTTTTTGTTATTAGCGTATTTAATACTGTTAAAGTAACTAAGTGCTTCTTCACCATTTTGTGAGGTGATAATTTCATTGGAAAAAGAAGATTTGATAATTACTTTTTTGCATAACATAAGTGTTATAGGGTCGTCATCGACACATAAAATTTGATCTAACATTATTTTTATTACGTGTTTTTAAATGTTAATGTAAATGTAGTTCCTTTGTTGGCCTCACTTTCGATTTCGATAGTTCCTCCCATGGTTTCAACTTGTGATTTTACTAAATATAAGCCGAGTCCCCTGCTGTCTGAATGATTATGAAAACGTTGGTAAAGACCAAAAACTTTGTTGCGATTTCTTTTTAAATCGATACCAATGCCGTTATCTGAAAAGAGGATTGTTGTTATGTTTCCTATTTTGCTTGCGGTAATGTTTATTTCAAGTGCTCGGTTTTCTGATTTAAATTTTAATGAATTAGTTATTAAATTTAGAATTATACTTTCTAAATAAGCTTTGTTTGAATTTAAAACAGAAGCTTCGTTCAAATTAATATTGATTGTAGGCTTTGCTACTTCAATTTGAAAGCTAAGCTGATTTATGACTTTAGCGAAGACGTCTTCTAGTTGAATAGCTTCTTTTTGTAAAGAAGAGTTTTCTTTAATCACAATTACTTTTACTAAGTCATTGATAGTCTCATTTAATAGATGAGTTGATTTGTTGAAACCGCTGAGTATTTCTTTTAGTTCTAAATTTTCAATAGGAATATCGTCTATCAAAGTAAGCAGACCTGTTAAATTAGATAATGGTGCTCGGAGATTATGTGATGTGATGTAAGAAAATTGCTTTAGATCTTTGTTTTTTTGAATTAATTCTACGATTAATTTTTCTTTCTCTATTTCTTGTTTCTTTTCTTGAGAAATATCTCTTTGAATCGAAATCCAGTGTGAAAGCTCGTTTTCAGAATTGTAAACAGGAATCATTGAGAATCGAACAAGATATTCTTCGTTGTTCTTAGTATAACTAATGGTTTCTATTTGACATTCTTTTTTGTCGTTAATGGCTTTAATTAGTTTTTGATACTCCTTCAAATCAGAATTCTCACCTATAAACATATCAGGAGATTTGCCAATAATTTCATTATACGAGTATCCTGACATGACAGAGAATGCAGGATTTGCATATATTATTTTAGGAATTGTTTCTTCAGGAGATTGCCCTTCGATGATGAGGATTGAATCTTTTGATTGTGTAATTACAGTCTCTAGCAATTTAAGACGTTGTTCTTCTTCTTTTTGTTTAGTGATATCTTGAATGGCTCCAATCATTCTTACAGCCTTCCCGTTTTTGTCTTTTAAAAGAAATCCTTTGTCAAGTACATATTTATAGGTGTTGTCAGCACATTTAAATCGATATTCGTCCTGCCATTTCTCTGTTTTTTGTTCCAGAAACGAGTATAATTTGACAGACATCTTGATGCTGTCTTCGGGATGAATTTTATCAAACCACCAATTAGAATTATCCCCTATCTGGTTTTCTTTGTAACCAAAAATGTTGTTGATTCCTTTGTTCCAGTTGAAGCTGTCTTCTTGAATTTTCCAGTCCCAAATAGTGTCGCTAGTGGCTTTTGCAACAATGTCGTATTTGTCATTCGATTCTTTAATTTCTTTTATTGTATCTTCTAATTTTAGGTGAATAGCAGTGCTCTTCGTACTGTTTTGAGATAGTATCAGTTTTAGGATTATTCCTGAAAAAAGCACAAACACGACATCTTTTAAGAAATATAAATACTGATGGCTGTTGTCAATAGTATAATTCTGGAGGGATTTATAATAAACAATCGAAATGAACATCAAGATGAGGATGTAAATTACGGCGATTTGATTGGATTGATTTTTCATTAATCAAATGTAAATAATTAATGTGAAATTACTAAATAAGATTTTAAACTTATTTTAAACTTATTATTAACCTGTTGGGTGTAATTGGTTTTTGATGTTAGTTTTTGTCAGTTTAAACCGTTTTTGTCGAAAAAAAATGTCGATAAAAGCTGAATTGATAGTAAAAGACAATTATGCCCAACGCGCTTATTTTAATGGATGTTTATATCATAAATGATTAAGGATATGTAAACTATTGCACAAATATGTTTTTAAACCAAAAAAAAGTGTAATTTTGCACCCATTAAAAATCACAGATGGAATCTATAAGAAATATTGCAATTATTGCCCACGTCGATCACGGTAAAACAACTTTGGTTGATAAAATTATGTATCACTGTCAGTTATTTCGTGACAATGAAAATTCAGGAGATTTAATCCTTGATAACAATGACTTAGAGCGTGAAAGAGGTATTACCATTACGTCTAAAAACGTTTCTGTTCAATACAAAGGAACAAAAATTAATATTATTGACACTCCTGGTCACGCCGATTTTGGTGGAGAGGTAGAGCGTGTATTAAACATGGCCGATGGAGTTTGTCTACTTGTAGATGCTTTTGAAGGACCAATGCCTCAAACGCGTTTTGTATTACAAAAAGCATTAGACCTTGGTTTAAAACCTTGTGTAGTTATTAATAAAGTTGATAAAGAAAACTGTACTCCTGAAGAAGTTCATGAGAAAGTTTTTGACTTAATGTTTGAATTAGGTGCAACTGAAGAACAGTTAGACTTTCCTACAGTTTACGGTTCAGCTAAAAATAACTGGATGTCAGATGATTGGAAAAATCAAACCAATAATATTGAGCCTTTATTAGATATGGTTGTAGCTAATGTGCCTGCTCCTAAAGTTTCAGAAGGAACTCCTCAGATGTTAATTACTTCTCTTGACTTTTCTGCTTTTACAGGTCGTATCGCTATTGGTCGTCTTGAAAGAGGGGTTTTGAAAGAAGGAATGCCAATTTCTTTGATGAAGAGAGATGGCAAAGTAATCAAATCTAGAATTAAAGAATTGCATACTTTTGAAGGTCTTGGTCGTAAAAAAGTACAAGAAGTAATTGCCGGAGATATTTGTGCGATTATTGGAGTAGAAGGTTTTGAAATTGGTGATACTATTGCTGATTTTGAAAATCCAGAAGCTTTGCAAACTATTTCGATCGATGAGCCTACAATGAGTATGTTGTTTACAATTAACGATTCTCCTTTCTTTGGAAAAGAAGGTAAATTTGTAACTTCTAGACACATTAGAGAGCGTTTGACAAAAGAGTTAGAGAAAAACTTAGCAATGAAATTGGGTGAAACTGATTCTGCTGATAAATTTATGGTTTTTGGTCGTGGAGTACTTCACTTGTCTGTTCTTATAGAAACAATGAGAAGAGAAGGCTATGAATTGCAAATTGGTCAGCCACAAGTTATTATCAAAGAAATTGATGGTAAAAAATGTGAGCCTATTGAGGAATTAACGATTGACTTACCAGAAACGCTTTCTGGAAGAGCTGTTGAGTTTGTTTCTTTCCGTAAAGGAGAAATGTTGAGCATGGAAACCAAAGGAGAACGAATGGTTATTAAATTTAATATTCCATCACGTGGAATTATTGGATTGCGTAATCAATTGCTTACGGCTACTGCAGGTGAGGCTATTATGGCACACCGTTTTATAGGATATGAGCCTTACAAAGGAGAAATTTCTGGTCGTAACAAAGGTTCGTTGATTTCTATGGAAAAAGGTAAAGCGATTCCTTATTCTATTGATAAATTACAAGATCGTGGTAAGTTTTTTGTTGAACCAAATGCTGAAATTTACGAAGGTCAAGTAATTGGAGAAAACTCTCGTGCTGACGATATGTGTGTAAACGTAACGAAAGAGAAAAAACAATCAAACGTTCGTTCTTCTGGAAATGATGAAAAAGCGAGAATTATCCCGCCAATTATTTTCTCACTTGAGGAAGCTTTGGAATACATTCAAAAAGATGAATATGTTGAGGTTACACCAAAATCGATTCGTTTAAGAAAAATATATTTGACGGAAACGGATAGAAAAAGATTTAAAATCTAATTTTATTTTTATAAGATTGAAAAGCCATTCGTTGATTCGAATGGCTTTTTTTTATGCTGTTAATTTAGCTTTTTTTCGAGTTGCTAATTGTCCTAGATTTTAATGATCCTTTCGATTTCTTTTTATGATGATTTAATGGAACTTGATTGCTTGTAGTCGTCTAGGAATAAATTAGGTAGACCCATAGTTTTTTGTAGTGCTAATAGGTTGAGTTAGGGATTTTTGATGATTGTGTATTTGCATGAGGGATAGCAGCGAGCTACCAAAGTAGCGCGGATAGCCCGACAGTATAAAGGAAAAGGGCTACTCAATAGTATTGTGAGTAGCCCTTTTCCTTTATGGTGGCATGCCCTAATTATTCTTCTATCTTTTCAGACTAAAATGACCTTTTGCTTCCCTGCCATCCTCTAATTTCATGGTGTACCAATAATCATCAGATGGTAGTGGCTGCCCTATAAAAGTACCATCCCAGCCTTGACTAAAGGGCATAATTTGTTTTAAAAGTTTGCCATAACGATCATAAATATAAATGATTGTGTTTTTATTGAAATTTGCATTTACTCCTTTTACATTCCAAAAATCATTAAAACCATCGCCGTTTGGAGTAAAAAATTTTGGTGCGCCAATTACGGCAATTGTTTGGCTCACGGTTCCACAGCCATTTTTGTCAATGATAAATACCTCATGAATTCCTGCGGAGACATTGTCAAAAAAGTTAGCAGCTTGAAAGGGTCCAGTAGGTGTGTCAATGCTGTATTCGTAATCTCCTTGACCGCTTACATTGACAGTTACGGTATTTGTGTCAGCTAAATCTACAATGACAATATTGGTAATATTTGCAATATCGGATGCTGTTACTTTTATGGTTCTAGTTCTAGTACAACCGGCTGGGGAATTTACTTCTACGGTGTAAGTGCCTTCTAGATTTACATTCAAATTGTAGTTTGTTTCGTCTGAAATTATGGCGTTGTCTTTTGACCAAATATAGGTGTAATCAGTAGTTGGTGAAGCGTCCTGAATTCCAGCATCGAGTGTTACAAAGAAAGTAGGAAGGTTAGAACATACCAATTTATTTTCTTCAAAAGCTGCGTTGGTATCAATATTTGGTTTTGGATTTACGATTAATGTGATTTTTGGACTTAAGCCATAGCAGGAATTATCAGCCGTGCTTTCTACTCGAACCCAAATTTTTTGTTGATTTGGATAGCCCTCATTTCTATAACTCGTTGTGTTTGTAATTTCATCATTTTCGGATAGTGCATCAGCTTCATTTTTATAATATTTTATGGAATAGGGGGTGCTTGCTGCTGGGAGAATTGCTGTAATATCAGTGGTTACAGTACTGAAATCAAATTCAGCGATGCCATCTGTATCATTATTAGCGATGCCTAAATCATCACAATTACTGAAGGTTTTGTTGTATGAAGTTGGAATTTGAGTTGTAGAAACGTTCAAATTAAGTTGTGCCGTTTTGATACAGCCATTTGAATTTTCTACTCGTGTCCAAACTTGCATGTTTCCTGCGACGGTATTTCTAAAAGCTATAGGATTTGGAATTAATTGTGCGGAATTTGCAGTTTCGGCACCAATGAGTGAGGTGTAATAAGTGAAAGTTTCAATTGCCGAATTAGAAGAAATAGCATTGTTTCTTACCGTTAGATTGAAATCAGAAAATCCATCAAAATCTTCATCACATTGTACAATCGTTACATTATTTACGGTAGGTAAAGCATAAACAGTTAAGGTTGTTTCAGCAGAAAATAGACCACAAGAATTTCCAACTTTGTTTAATTGAACCCGATATTTATAGCCATTCATTGAATTTTTGACACTTGTTGCTACTAACGTTTTTGTTGTAACGCCTGAATAAGTTGCGTCGTTTGAAAGGATGGTCCAAGTGGTTCCATCTGTTGAAAGTTCCCATTGATAGGTGTTTCCACCATTGTCTAGTAGTGTAATTGATGTGTTTTCTAATTCGCACGTTGGCGCAGCTTGAGGCTGTGTAGTTATTAGTATTGGCGCAGCAATTACGTAATTGTTATTTGGAGTTGTATAGCCAATACCACTTGTAACTTTTCCTTTTGCATCAACGGTGAATGCATTATTTCCTAAAATGCCATTATTGTCAGGATCATTAAAACCGGCTTCTAAAACATCAAAACATGAGTCATTATCACTATCTAAATCAATGTAATTTAATGTTCCATCAGTATCAGTGTCAGTACCAGTATAATTTAGTTTACCGTTATCGGGAGCGGTTTCAAGGCTGTCAAAAAGTCCATTTGTTCCAAAGGAAATAGGGACACCATCTATAATCCCATCTTTATTGGCATCAATAGCGTTGTGGCCTGTTTCTACTAAATCATAAATACCATCATTATCGCTATCAACATCCCGATAATCTGGAATTCCATCTGAATCGGTATCGATTGGTACAATTCTGGGTTCGAATGTATTGTCTAACCCATTTTTATTAGTGTCAGTTCCAAAAAAAACTTTGAAACCCTTTCCTTGAGCTTCAATTGTATCTGGAATTCCATCATTGTCGCTATCAATGTCTAATAAATCAGGAATCGTATCTAAATCTGAATCAAAAACTTGAGTATGGCTAATCATAAAAACAGCTTTATTAGCAGTTGTTTCGGATAGATTAGTATGAGTGAAAGTAACAGAATTAGTGAGATAGGATGAAAGTTGAAAGCTTCCTGAACCTGGAGCTAGTGGAGTTGTGCTTTTTAGACGAAATCGGATTTCAAAAGAAGAGAACTCAGTAACGCCACTTTCATAAATTCCGTCATAATTAGTATCGACGAGCAATTGATTTTGCGGGTCAGTCAAAGTTATTGTTTTGTCCGAAGGAACTTTTATTACAAAATCACCTTCTGCATTTAAATAATCAGAAACATTAGTAGTTTGGTTTGGATTATCCTGTGAAATGTAGCAAATACTAATGCTTTCTGTTTTTGTTAGATTTAAAGTATAAGATATGGAATTTGTTATTCCAGCCGGAACTGCAGATGTAAATCCATATAATGGTTTTCCGTTAATCGTTCCAGTTCCAGTAATCGTAGCATTGTAATCTGGACTTACAGTGGTATTTGACTGATTAAATGTAGAAATATTGGCTTCCTTATCATTAGTTATTCCATCATTATCAAAATCAATGTCTATGTTATTATTGGTGCCGTCGTTATCTGAATCCAATGGACAATCGCTGACCGGAATCTTGTCTGAGAAAATAGGAACAACTAGTGGGCAACCCACAATACTTCCCTTTACTTGATAATATCCTGATTGTGTGGGTGTATGAGAATTTGAGTTAGCTCCAGCAATGGGATTGTTATTGAAATACCACTGAAAAGTATCGTAAGAAGATAAAGTGCTGATTTTCAAAACAACATTAGGAATGCAAGAAGAATTGGAGATGGAAAGTTTATCTGTAACAATCTCTGGTTTAGTGTCAAACCCTGAATAATAGCCACCATAAGTTGCTGCGCCATTGGTTCCAAAGTAGGAAACATACACTTGTCTGGTAGATTTGACCGCAATATTCCCAGTCAAATTAGAAAGAGAATACCGTACAAAATTTAGATTCCCTGTTACGGGCACAGCAGTGGCATTTATTGGAAATCCACCTATAGTAACAGTTGCCCCTTTCTCGGTAACGATATTCAATCCGCCGTTATAATTGGTATTTCCAATAGATTGAATAGCTGGTATGTTATCCACAGTGTTTGGCGTCGAACAATTTAGTGGTGGAACAAAAAATAAATTTTGGTTTGCTGGTGAATTGTTCCCACCTATACTTTGGTAAGCAGCAACATTTTCGGATGTTTCAATAAATAAATTTCCATTTATAAATTGACTCCCATCAATATCAAAATACTGGCCTCTGCTTAAAGTTGTAATTGCAGTAGCCGAGCCGTTTATGAAAATTTTAGTTTGGTCTGTACTAGCAATTAATAAAACACGTTCTAATTCATCGGTACCGAGGCCTTTTACAAAGATGTATTCCTTTCCCGTTTTTTCTAATGGAACAATTTGATCAAAACCAACATCTCTTCCAGTGGGATTTCCTTGAGCATTAACAATGGTACTGTTACTTCCTCCAAAAGAACCCGAATTGACAACTATCGGTTTGTCTGATTCAACTAGAGCTCCAATCATTTTAGAGCTGTTGGAAACAGTATAGTCGTAATTTTCTAGAGCTAAAACATAACTTTCATTTTTGTTTAAAGTAACTGTTATTGGCCCAGTAATAGTGATTCCGTTTGACAGCATTGTTCCAATTGGAATATTCGAAATCGTAACTTTAGTATTATTCTCAGTTGGTAGTATCGAAGCAAAATTTAATACACTGCTATCATAAACAGGATTGAGCATAGCTCCAAGTCTAAATTCTTTACCAAGAGCACTATTTCCTTTAGATACAAGTCCACCTGCATGATTATAATTGCCGTTTTGGGTTACGCCTGCATTAACCCTAACACTTACATAAATTAAATCCTCGGATTCAATTATAAATCCCTTATTAGGTACAGTTCCAATATTAGTTTTTGGAGTAAATAATTGAGTGTCTGAACCTTGTCCTATAAAGTGAATATAAGGTGTGGTGTTTTTTATTACATCACTAACAATAGTTACTCCATTTGCAATAATTTTAAAATTTACATTTGTAGCGCTTGGTGTAGAAATATATAAATATTGGTCTCCTGCTAAATTTGTGGCACAGGTCAATGGCGGAATATAATGTGTTTTGCTAAACTGCGAGAAACAACTGACGGAAAAAAGGGTAAAGACGACGAGTAAAGTTTTTTTCATTTGCTAAAAATAGAAAAATTTTTATTATCTTTTTAATGAAAAATGACCTTTTATTATTTTGCCGTTTTCAAAGTTTAAATGAAACCAATAATCATCAGCAGGCAATGCATAACCATTGAAAGTACCGTTCCAGCCGTTGCTCATGACTGCTAATTGTTTCAGTAACTTTCCGTAGCGATCAAAAATATATAAGGTTGATTTTGGGAATAAATTCAGGTTTTTGATGGTCCATAAATCATTAAAGCCATCATCGTTTGGCGTAAAAAAACGGGGATAGTCAAGCACATAAATGGTCAAAGTCGATGCGCCACAACTCATTTTGTCTCTTGCACATACAGTGTAAGTTCCAGCAGGAACATTGGTAAATATGGCATTGGATTGAAAAATAGTTCCATCCAGTGAATATTCATAATCTCCAGCTGTAGTAGTTTCAATTGTTACCGTATTATTATTTCCAGAGAAATCATTGACAACCACATTGCTTATTATTTCTGGCACAGCATTGCTGTAGATGTTGATGTTTAGCTCTATCTCGTATATACCATAACAATCAAAACCATTTTCAATTCGCGCAAAAATAGTTTGAGGATTTATTGTGTTGGTGTAATTATTATGTATTGGGTTTGAATTTTTGGCGGCATCATGTGCACTCAAATAATATCCTGTAACAAAAAAAGGTGCAACCACTTCTGGTAAAATTTTTGGATTTATATCTTTTTTTAAATCAAATGAAAAAATCTCGTCTTGAACCCCATCATTATCACAGAAACTAAGCGTTTGAACAGGGATTGAAGTGCTTAAAACGGTTAGTGTTATTTCGGCGTAATTTACACATCCCGAAAGATTTGTAACTCTGGCATATATAATTTTAGATGTTGATGTATAAGCAGAAGGATTAGTGATTTTTGGAGTTTGATTTTGTTCTGCTATTACTGTTTCATAATAATCTACAGTATCAGTAGTCCCTTTATTTATACTGGAACTTAGTTGCGTTAAATCAAATGTAGCATTAGCAGTATTGTCTCCGCATTGTGTAAGCGTTTTTGTTATCGGCCTCGTGTAATTTACCGTTGTTTTCCCAACGGCAATGCAACTTCCATAAATAGTAACATTAACGGAATAAGTGCCAGGATCAGTAACTTGATATTTGTTGGTAGTTTGCAAGGGATCGACTATGCCGTCTTTCAACCATTCGTAAGTGTAAGTACTGTCTGTAAAGCCGGTGTCAAGAACAGTTTTGTCGCCATAACATATTGTTTGGTCTGGTCCCAAGTCAATTTTTGGCAAAAAACTTCCAGCTTCAAGAAATACTGCTGAGTCAAAATCAACATTTTGATCATCAGCAATGACTAATTTAATATGGTATGTTTTGCCTGCAATAACGGCACTTTGAGCATTCAAAACTACAGTTTGCGCACTGTAATTGATGGGGCTGGAACTATCGTTATATCCTGCAAAATAGTTCTCGTTTTTAGGAGGACAACCAGGGCTACTAAATCCCGTACTATTATTATTGAAAGGCGGGATAAAAGGACGCACATTTTTAGAGGAAACTGGAGTCGGGCTGTTAGGCAATACGGCTAAATTTTGATAGGGTCCCGCACTTCCTTTTTCTTTGATTAAAAAAGCAAATCCATCCGAAAAGTTACAGGGATAATAATCCTGATATTCATTAGAAGCAAAAATATAATTAAAGCTGATAAAATTTGTTAATGGTATAAAGTCAAATTCTAGGACAGTAGCGTTTTTAGTTTGTGTTAAATTCAACACATGCTCTAAATCTGAATCACCTGACCACATTTCGTTTCCTCCACCTCTGTTTTTTACAAATGGACCTATAGAGTTTTGACTGCTCCAAGTACTTAAAACAACGCCTTCTTTGAAGGGAAAATTACTGGTTCCTAAATTAAAATAAGCATAGCTTTTTTGAGTTCCAGAAAAATTATCTCCAGAAGCTAATGCGTTAGAAGTAGTTGCGCAGGAGCTGTTTACTAAAACATCGGCTACTAGTTGGTCAGCTGTATAAGAGTCGTTTACTGTAATGTATTGTGCAGTTGCATTAGCCGAAATGCAACAAATGAAAATATAAAACAATATTGTTTTTACAGATGTCATAGCCTCACAAAGATATTACAAATCTCTGTTTTTTAGTAATCGGTACGAAAGGAAAATGAAAATGACAGTCCAGCATAAAACTATAAGAACAGATGATAGTTCGACATCATATTTTTTAACATGATCTATTCCAATTTGTGTTCCTAAGTTTTTCACCAAGGATAATCGGGTAAAGGGCTCAACAATTAAATTGGACATCGATTCTAAAGGGAAAAACTGCATAATAGAAGCAGCTGCTGCACTATCTGGGAATATTTTGAAAGTCAAAATTCCTTTGATAACCCCTTCGATAATATTCCAAACGAACAGAAATCCCAGCGCAAAAGCAGAACGTTTGACTAGTATCCCTAAAAATAAACAGAACGAGAAAAAACCCACTAATTTTATAAAATAGGCTAATAAATATTCTAAATCAGAAAAAACAATACTGAGTTCAGTATAAGATGAAAAGCTAAATCCCAAAAGGAGTGACATTATAAAAATAAAAACGGTAGATGCGGTTGCAAATAAAACAACGGTTAGAAATTTAGACTGAATAAATTCCTTTTTACTCATTCCGTCAATTAAATTTTGTTTTAAGGTTCCGTAACTGTATTCGTTGGCCATCATGGAAACAATCACAATGGCTAGAAATAATTTCAGTATCGCTGCAATGTAGGTGTTAAAATGCCAAATAAAAGGGAAGTTGAATATTCCCATTTCTGCCAAATGGAATTTGAATATTCCCAAGTCAAATTTTATCGAGGCTATTAATGCGATGAAGGTTAAAAGAATAAAATAAGTCAATGTCAAAACCCGGCTAGCTTTGTTTTTCCATATTTTTTGAAGTTCTATTGAGAGAAGTCGTTTCATTTTTAAACTTTGATTTAAGATTTAAATGGTGCACCTGATAAGAAGGTTGTTATTGATTTTTTGTCAATTCTAAAAATTGTTCTTCCAAGCTATTTTTTCGTTTAACTAAATGATTTAATACTACGTTTTTTTCAAAAAGAAATCGATTCAATTCTCTTGCCTCTAGATTGTCTTTCAAATAAACCAAAACCTTTCCGTCTTCTTTCACAACATTCTTAACTGTAGGATGCATTTTTACTACTACGATTAAATGCTCCATATCATCTGCCTGCAACTCAAAGAAACCTTCATTTGCTGACATACCATCCACTAATCCGGTATATAAAATTTCGCCTTTTCTTAATACTAAAACATGGGTACATACTTTTTCTACTTCATCTAATAAATGTGAAGCGAGTAAAATAGTAGTTCCTTTGGTAGCAATTTGTTTGATAATATCTCTAATTTGATGAATTCCCTGTGGATCTAAACCATTAGTGGGTTCGTCTAGAATTAATATTTCAGGATCGTTTAATAGTGCTGAGGCGATGGCTAACCGCTGTTTCATCCCTAAAGAAAAAGTACTGAATTTACTGTTTTGTCGATGGGTTAAACCTACTAACTCTAACTTTTCGTTGACTTTAGCATAGTTGATTCCTTTAATTTTACAAACCAGCTCTAAGTTTTCCTTACCGGTCATGTAGGGATAAAAGTTAGGTCTTTCGATAATCGCTCCCACTTTTTTTAGAGCTTGATGGGTTTCCATTGTACCACCAAACCAGCTGTATTTCCCAGAAGTTTTATTGACCACATTCAAAACAATTCCTAAAGTAGTTGATTTTCCGCTCCCATTAGGACCTAGAATTCCGTACACATTGCCTTTATGAATATCGAAAGAAACGTTTTTTAGCGCTTGAAGTGCACCATAACGTTTGTTGAGGTTTTTAATAGATAGTATTGTTTCCAAGGGGTTCATCTTTTATTTTTTATATAGGACGAACAAGATAGTAATTTGTTACTATTTCAATAATAATTAGTTTGTATTGCCAATTAATTTGCAAAGTACATCTAATTTTTTGGTCGTAATTGGTTTCTCAACATAGTCTTTTACTATTTTGTATTTTTTTGCCATTTCGATATCAACAGGATCGATCGAAGAAGTCATAATAAAAACAGAAATTTCTTTTTTTATGGGCAATAAAACAAATTCATCTAAAAACTGCCATCCATCCATGACCGGCATATTCAAATCTAGCAAAATAGCATCGGGTAAAACCCCATTATCTAAGGCATTTTGTTTTAATTTATCTATTGCGTCTTGCGCATTATTAAAGGATTGAATTTCTTCACAAAACTTATTTTTAGAAACTAGAATACTAATTAGTTTCACGGTTAATTTATCATCGTCAATAATATAGGTTAGTTTATTTTTCATTTAAATAAATTTTAAAATTAGAACCTTGGCCCACTTCACTTTCTATTTCTATTTTTCCATTCATAGCTTCTAGTTGGTTTTTGGTTATAAATAATCCAATTCCTTTTGCATCTTCATTGCCGTGAAAAGTTTTATACATTCCAAAAAGTTTATGGGCATTTTTTTTCAAATCTAAACCTAATCCATTGTCTTTGAAATTTAAAACAGTATAACCTTCAATAATCTCATATCCTATTTTTAGGGTTGGTTTACGCTCTGGAGATTTATATTTTATTGCATTCGTGAATAAATTGAGTAAAATACTGTCTAAATATGCTGGAATGGCGGTAACAATGAGGTCGTCTGGAATGGTGTCAGTAATTGTTATTTTACTTTCTTTAATGACTAAACTCAATGCCATTTTTGTTTTTTCGATTTCGTGTTTTAGATTAATTTTAGTTTTCTCAATATTTGTTTTTTGCTGAATGGTTATAATTTCGTTCAAATACTCAATGGTTTCCGATAATTTTTCAGTTCCCTCTTTAAACAAATCAAAATAGGAAAGTTTTTCTGAAATATCTACGGTACTTTCGATCACATCAATCACCATGGATAAATTGCTGGCGTGGGAACGGATATTATGAGAAACAATATGCGTAAAATTATATAACTTACTGTTTTGACTGCTTGTAACCTCTAATAAACGTTTGAGTTCTAGTTCTTTCTCAATTCTTGAGGTGACATTGCGGCCTACACCCACAAAGTTCATAAAGTTATTTTTACTGTCAAATACTGTCGAAATATTCAATTCAAACCAATATTTTTCCTTTTTTTTATTATAATTGAGTATTGTGACTTTTATGTTTTCTTTGTTTTTGATTGCTTCTCTTAGCAACAAAGAGGTTTGTACATCAGTTTCTGGCCCTTTAGATAAATAACCAGGTTTTTGTCCTATTATTTCTTCCATACTCAAACCAGTAAGGTCTAAATAAGCCTGATTTGCCCAGACTGCTTTACCATTTTCATTGGTAATTACGATGGTGTCTGTCGTTCCTGACGCAGCGAGTGAGAGTAAATTCAATTTATTTTCGGCATTTTTTCTTTCACTGATATCTCTAATATAACAAACTAAATAGGTGAAATTGTCCACCTGAAATTTTTTACCCGAAGCTATTTCTACTGGTATTGATTTTCCATATTTTGTTTCTATATAGGTTTCATTTATGGTATATTCATTCCTATGTAAATTATAATTCAGAATATAATTGACTTGTTTTCTAGATTCTTCAGGGAAAAGTTTTGAATTGTGGAAGCCTTTTAGTTCAACAATATCATATCCTGTAAGATCAGATGATCGTGTATTACAGTCTGTTATAATCCCGTTTGAAGTGTCGATAATAAAAATAGCATCATTAGCACTGGAAAAAATGGAGGAAAATTTCTCTACATTTAATTGAAGCTCATTAATTAAATTTTGCTCATTTGTGATGTCCTGAAAAGTACCTAATAAATGTGCAGGTTTTCCATCAATCATCTCTATCTGGCAAATACATTCAATGTATTTGATGTTATTTTTTGCAGTGGTTATTTGGAATTTATCATCAAAAGGAATTCCTTTAGATATTGCAACGTCGATATGACTTTGGATTCGATCTCTATTTTCACCTTCGGTGTAAAAACGTATAGCACTACTTAAAATAGGCTCAAAATCTTCAGATACCTCAAGAATACTTTTTGTAACGGTGTCCCAAAAAACATGATTAGTATGTAGGTCCAACTTCCAAATACCAATCTTAGCTGATTGTGCAGCCTTGAAATAAAGTTCAAGTTTATCTGTCATTAGTTGGTTTAAATGTTTTAAAGGGATTAAGGAGTCAAATATAAAGTATATATAGTGGCATCTATTTGTTTTTAACAAAAATATATATTTATCAGATAGTACGATATTAATTTAAGGCAACTTTTCTAAATGAAGTGGTTTTTTAGTGTTTAAAAAAGATTAAAAAAACAAATTTTATCTTACGAATTTAGTTTTTAGATACGCGATAGGTAAGATTTAGGATTTTTTTTATCAATTATTTTATATTCATGCTTACTTCATTGCAGGAATTGGTAACTATGTATTCCAAAATAATTACCACTTCGCAGTTTAATTTAATGTAAATTTGCAGCAAATTTTTTTCAAATGAGTGAGCCAGTAATGCTTTTTAAAAAACCATCTTATCCTATAAATGATTCCCTTTTGGGATATTTAGAGCGGTTTGATCGGATTTCAAAAGTTTCTATTTTCTATGATGATTTATTACGGTTTTCAGGATCGGTGACGGTTTACGATAAAAACGATCAAGATACCTTATGGATTAGAGTGTACTATACTGAATTTGAAAGGGAAGAAATTGATTTGAATCTAAAAAAAATCTATTCGCTGTTGCATTCTGATGGAAATCTAGGGATTATCAAATTCTTGCATGTAGATTCAATTGATTATTGCACTTTTGGGAATTCGAAACCTTTTC
>JAGOJA010000083.1 GCA_017995345.1 Flavobacterium sp. | reverse complement strand
ACTAATGGTAGTTATGGAATGCGTTTTGAATCCAGTTATGCAAAACGATACAAATTTAGAGGAAATGTAAATATTCGATTTGAAAACTTAATCTCCAGCGAAAGAGGCTATCCAGATTATTTGAAACAAAACATTTATAACATACAATGGTCTCATTCCAAAGACTCAAAAGCGAGTCCAAATTCAAGTTTTTCAGCTTCTGTGAATCTTGGAAGTAGTAAGTATTTCAAACAATCTATCAACCAGGTAAATATTGGTTCTAATCTCAATAATACATTAAGCTCTTCGATATCGTATTCAAAAAACTTCACTTCGGTTCCACAAGTGCGAATGTCTTTGACGGCCACACATTCGCAAAACACACAAACCGAAGAAATTAATATGACTTTGCCAACCTTACAATTGAGTGTTGACAGGGTTTATCCATTTGTGGGTAAGGACGGCGTTAAAAAAGGGTTTTTCAAGAATATAAACCTACAATATAATTTAAACGGAAGAAACAGCATTGTTACTACAGATTCCTTATTCTTCAAACCGCAAATGTTTAGAGATGCTAAAGTGGGTTTTCAACACAGCATTCCTTTAAGTACTAATTTTAAAATATTCAAATATTTCAGCGCATCTACTTCTATGAATTATGAGGAAATTTGGTACACCAAAACAATTGAAAGAAGGTATGATGTTGACCAAAGCAAAGTGGTAGATAAAACAATCAATGGATTTGATGCTTTCAGAACCTATTCGTTCTCTTCTAGCGTAGGAACAACTATTTATGGAACTTTTAATTTTGGTGAAAACAAAAAGATTAAATCTATCAGACACGTCATGAGACCATCGGTATCGTATGGCTACACTCCTAGTTTTGAAAAATATTACGACACTTATGCTTCAGATGCAAGTGGCACAATGAACAAACAGTATACTAGATTTGAAAGTGGAATTTTTGGCGCACCAGGATTGAGTAATTCTAACACCTTAGGTTTTGATTTAAGCAACACTTTTGAGGCGAAAGTAACGGATAAAGACAGTACCAAAGTGGAGCCTAAAAAAATAATGCTTCTTAACAATTTAAACCTTTCTACTTCGTATAATCTTGAAGCAGATGGCGTGACTTCACTTGCCTTTTCTCCAGTGAGAGTGAGCGGTGGGACTACATTATTCGACAACAAAATGAATGTCAATTTTGGCGCAACATTAGACCCGTATGCTATTGATAATTCCGGAAAACGCATTAATGTGTTTAATATTGATAATGGTGGAAGTCTTTTTAGAATGACCAGCTCCAATATGACATTAAACTATTCGCTTTCCAGTAAAGGAAAAGACGATAAGAAAAAAGACAAAAACGTTCAAAGTCAACGAAATGGTGGTCGAGAAGATGATTTATTCGGAACAAACAGAGACTTAGGCGATAACAGAAAAAGTCAGTTTGACGAAGATGATGATGGTGAAGATAAAATTTCGGAATTTTTCAACTCGAAACTACCTTGGGATATAACTTTTGCCTATTCGTTAACGTATGGGAACAACAATAGAGAAAATAAAATAATTGGAAACTCAATAATGATTTCTGCAAATGCTGACATAACGCCAAAATGGAAAGCGGGAGTTTCTACCGGTTATGATTTTGTTCAAAAAGGAGTTACTTTTACTCAACTTCGTTTTGAAAGAGATTTGTTAAGTTGGAGAATGAGTTTCAACTGGTCTCCTTTTGGCACCAATGCAAACTGGGGCTTCTTCATTGGAATAAAATCTGGTGTGCTTAGCGACATCAAATGGGATAAACGAAGCGTAATTAATCGATAATTTTAATTAATAATACAAACAAATTAGCACCCAATTTTAATTTAAAAACAAACTACTTAGATGAAGAAAATAATTTTTACCGAAAATGCTCCTGCTCCTATTGGCCCGTATAATCAAGCGGTACTTACAGGGAATACTTTATACACATCTGGTCAAATTGCGATAAACCCAGCAACTGGAGAATTAGTTACCGTTACTATTGAAGCCGAAACGGAGCAAGTGATGCAAAACATGAGAGCGGTGTTAGAAGCTGCGGGAATGACATTTGAAAACGTTATAAAATCCACCATATTTATTACGGACATGAACGATTTTGGAAAAATAAATACTGCTTATGGTTCTTATTTTAACGAAAAAACCGCTCCAGCACGTGAAACGGTTCAAGTAGCTGGTTTGCCAAAAAATGTAAATGTAGAAATTTCTATGATTGCAATTTTATAACAAAATTCTACAATCAAAAAATTCCAAATTCCAAGATTTAAAGTCTAGAATTTGGAATTTTTAATTTATTACAATTCGCTTATTTATTAGCAACATGATAGGCAATAAGTCCGTCAATTGGTCTTCTTAAAACATTTCCCAATTGTAATTCATATTTATCAAAAATTTCTTGTAATTCATCTTTCAGATAAAATGCAATAGAACCCACAAAATGTACGGGTATTTCTTTATGATTTTCAAATTGTTTAATATAGTTTTTTACAAAAGATCTCATTCCCTTAAAAATAATTTTTCTACAGAATTCCGTTTCTTTATGTTGAATTAAGAACTTAGCATAAGTTGCTAAATACGCATTTGGATTTGCTTCTTTATATAATTTACTTTTTATAGCATCAGGATCCACATCATATTCTTTTTCAAATACCTCCGCTAGTTCTTTTGGCATTTTATTGAAATAATATTTTCGAATTAATTCTTTTCCAAAAACATTACCACTACAATCATCCATTATTATATACCCTAATGACTGTACTTTTTGATGTAATTCTTTACCATCAAAATAGCTACAGTTTGATCCTGTACCTAATATGCTTACAATAGCTTTTTCACCTTTAGCAGTTGTAGCATAAACGGCTGCATAAGTATCTTCTTTGACATCTATAATAGCGTTAGAAAAATAGTTTTGAAAAATTTGCGATAGCCAAATTTTCATTCGATCAGTCCCGCAACCTGCCCCATAAAAAAATAAATGGGTTGCTTCTTTTTTGTTTTGTAAAATATCAAAACGATCGTTTAACCGCTCAATGATTTCGTCCTCATCAAGAATTTCAGGATTTAATCCTAAGGTTTGTGTTGTAAACAGCACTTTTCCTTCTTCATTTACTGCAATCCAATCTGCTTTGGTAGAACCACTATCAACTATTAATCTCATTTTTTTGGTTTTTTTGTTTTGGAGTTACTCGATTTTAAAATGAGTTTCTCAAGAAACCTAGATTTAAAAAAGCAACAGAAAATAAAATCCCGTTAAAAAACATAACGGGATTTGTAAATATATAAAATTATTTTAAACCTGCAATATGCACCGATAAATCTATCATCTTACTAGAATATCCATATTCATTATCGTACCAAGATATGATTTTGAAAAAAGTAGAGTTCAAACCAATTCCAGCATTTGCATCAATAATAGAAGTTCTTGGATCAGAAACAAAATCTTGAGAAACAACTAAATCTTCCGTATATCCTAAAACCCCTTTCATTGTGGTTTCAGATGCCTTTTTCAAAACTGCCATTATTTCCTCATAGGAAGTTTCTTTGGCCACTTTTACTGTCAAATCTACTGCAGAAACGTCTGTTGTAGGAACACGAAAAGCCATGCCAGTCAATTTTCCATTTAATTCAGGAATTACTTTTCCAACTGCTTTTGCAGCACCAGTAGATGAAGGTATGATATTGCATGAAGCCGCACGTCCGCCTCTCCAGTCTTTTTTAGAAGGCCCGTCAGTTGTCATTTGAGTTGATGTAGTAGCATGAACTGTAGTCATCAATGCTTCTACGATTCCAAAATTATCATTGATTACTTTGGCTAAAGGAGCCAAACAGTTTGTGGTACAAGAAGCATTAGATACTACGGTATCAGTAGCCAAAGCACTCTCGTGGTTTACTCCCATTACAAACATTGGAGCATCAGCTGAAGGTGCAGAAATAATTACTTTTTTTGCTCCACCTGTAATGTGTGCTTTTGCAGTCTCAATAGTAGTAAAAAAGCCCGTACACTCCGCAACAACATCTACTCCTACTTCATCCCATTTCAATTTTGCAGGTTCTCTTTCTGCAGTAACTCGTATGTGTTTGTCATTTACAAAAAGTTTATCGTCTTTAACTTCAACTTTACCAGCAAAACGACCGTGAACTGAATCATATTTTAATAAGTAAGCCAAGTGATCTACATCTAACAAATCATTGATTGCAACTACCTCTACATTATCCCTGTTGAAAGATTCTCTGAAAACAATTCTTCCAATTCTTCCAAACCCGTTTATTCCTAATTTTACTTTTGACATTTTACTTTAATTTTTTTTGTTTATTTAATTAACTCAATATAAAGTCTAATTTCCTCACAATAAACTTTAACAACTTATGTAGACATAATTTCTGAAACTCTCAATAATTCTCTATCCACCACTGTTTTACCCTTAATGGCTTGGACCAACGGAGTCAGTGACACTTTATCATTATGCAAACCAACCATATAACTTGATTTTCCTTCTAATAATGATTCAACTGCTTTCACACCTAATCTACTGGCAAGAACTCTGTCAAAACAAGAAGGGGATCCACCACGTTGCATGTGACCTAATACAGAAACTCTAACATCGTATTCTGGCAAATTGGCTTCTACATAATCTTTTAATTCAAAAACATTTTTTCCAATTTTATCTCCTTCAGCAATAACAACTATACTAGAGGATTTGCCTGATGCTTTACTTTTTTGTAACGATTCTAATAATCGCTCTAAACCTAAATCTTCTTCAGGAATAAGAATTTCTTCAGCACCAGCACCAATTCCCGCATTTAGAGCAAGATGTCCGGCATCTCTACCCATTACCTCAACAAAAAACAAACGATTATGGGAACTTGCAGTATCTCTAATTTTATCTATTACTTCTACTACTGTATTCAATGCTGTATCGTATCCTAAGGTGTGACTAGTCCCAAAAATATCATTATCAATAGTTCCTGGAATTCCCATAATTGGAAAATTAAATTCAGTACTAAATAACAATCCTCCGGTAAAAGTTCCATCTCCACCAATTACTACCAAAGCATCAACTCCAGCTTTGACAAGGTTTTCATGTGCTTTTTTTCTCCCTTCAAGTGTTTTGAATTCACTAGAACGAGCTGATTTTAATATCGTCCCTCCTTTATTTACAATGTTATTTACGCTTCGAGGCCCCATTTCTTTGAAGTCTCCTTCAATCATTCCTTGATATCCTCTATAAATTCCTATACATTCTATATTATGAAAAGCACATGTTCGAACAACTGAACGAATAGCAGCATTCATACCCGGTGAGTCACCACCTGAGGTTAGAACGCCAACTTTTTTTATTATTTTTGGCATTTTTAAAGTATTAAAGTGTAAAATTAGCAAACATTAACCACTTTCTGTGGCTGTGATTTTAATAAATTAGATACGCATTCTAAATTCAAACGTTTTCGTTAATAAGTTTTTCAAAATCAAAATAAATTGAATATTATTTAACAAAACTAAAAGAATGCAAGTTTTTATTTAAAAATATCGACTTCATCCGTATTTTTTTAAAAAATTAGAATTGTACTCTTCCATCATTTTTTTTGATGAATCAATAAAATAGTAGTGCCAAATTTTTACAATTTCGTTTTTAAAATCAACAAAAAACAACTGATTTTACGATAAATGAATAAGATGAAAAACAACACTAAAAAATGCAATCCCTATCCTATTTAGCACGACATAATTAATCAAAATCAGGGTGTTATTTAGTTTTCATCAGGAATTAAACCTTCTTGATTTTTTTTAATTTTTTCAGAATTGTTTTTCTTGGATCTTTGAAAATTAATGTATTCTGGAGATAAATTAGAATCTTGATCTTCAGATGCAGGGGTTGTTACTTTGTCAAACTTAAGGTTCTTGAAAATCTTATTAACAAATTCTTTGAAAGAATCAAAATCAACTGCGTACGACACCCCTAAACCTTGTGTATATCCTATACCTTGGCCTACGTAATTGATGTCGTTTTCTTTGTTAAAAAGTCTTAAGTTAAGCGTTCCGTCCTCGTTAACTCGGAAAAGAACTTCAACATCTCCCACTACTGCAGATTGATTTATTCCTCCAAAAGGAACTCCAAGTTTTCCGTTAATAGTAACCCTATCATTAATCTTAGACGAAATTGTAGCAACAAATCTACCATCTGTTTCTTTTCCTACCCTTCTGTCTGCCCCAATAAAATTGAGGCCTACTTTGAACTTGTCATCATCAGATTGAATAATTCCACCTAAAATACTTGATGCTGTTTCGAATAAACTTCCCGAAAAATCGGACTGACTTACCCCTTCAGGGCTGAGGAAAGCACCAGAAGATAACAAATACAAAGCTTGTGTTTGTCTGACATCCTTATCATTTAATTTATATTGAATTTCTGATTTTAAAACAGTACTCACTGTAGGGAACTCAATATTAAAATCAGGTTCCGGACTGGTTAAATCGCCGCGTACACCAATAATTACTTCGACTGGAACTTTAGTGTTAAAAGAGGAGTTTTCTAACAAAACAGCGGGATTTGCCGAAGTTTTATATACCGCCTCAAGGTTTAGCTGCGCTCTCATAGGATTGCCTTCCCAAGTGATAGAGCCTCCTTTTTTTACTTCAAATTTCTTATCTATAAGTCCTCCATATCTAAAATTATAAGTTCCTTCGTAGGCCTGGTAATCTCCCCACATATTAAACTTGCCTAAAGTATTAATCTTAAACAATAAAGACCCGAACCCTTTTCCTTTCATTCCATGACCCGTATTTCGATCTAGAATCACCTCAACTTCTGCATCTGGGGTAATATCAAAATCAAATTCTAATTCAAGTCCGTTATAATTTCTGGTATTATCAATGATTCCGTTTTTTAAATTGTATTTTTCTTTCTCCGTTACAAAATGGAGAAAGATATTATCACTAACACTTTCCGCATTATTAATTGGAATTTTAACTGCAGTTCCTTTCTCTGATTTTGCATCTACCTTTATAAATAAGGAATTTGTAGGCCCCTTAATCGTCGCAGTACCATCAATAAAAGCGGTTCCGTAATAAGCCGCATCTTCACTATCCTTGGTGTCTAAGGCAAGTAACCGTTTTGAATTGACGGCTAAATCTAATTTCCAATCTCCAAAATTATTGTGCTCAATATATCCGTTCAAATTTCCTTTGGTGCCGTATTTAGTATCCGTTAGCGTATTGTTTCTAAATAGGAATCGCTCATCCGTTAAGTCAATAATTGTATTAGTACTTAATCCATAATCCACATTTAGATACGGTATTGTTACCCCTCCTTTATCTAAAAAAAGACGTCCATTGATAGCAGGTTTCTTAAGATTACCCTCAATGACGGCATTTCCAGAAACAGAACCTCTAATATTAGACAAGACCTCACCGCCAAGCGAGTTTAATGTGGCAATATTAAACTTGTCGAATTTCAGTTTTAGATCAAGAATAGTCTCTTTGTTAATGACTTGAAAACTCCCATCTGCGTTAAATGATTCTAGGTATTTATTTTCTAAATTTGAATTTATTGTAAATTTTTCTAGATTTTCATCACCTTCTATATCAAAATTCAAAATGCCGAGATCTGTTTTATTTACATTCAAATTATCAATCACAATCGAAGCTGTAGGCTGATAAACATTCTTGTTTTGTTTAAAACTAACTTCTCCATTGATATTTCCTTCCAGAATCAACTTATCATTTGTAGGCGTAATTTGATTTAAGTCGACATCCTTGAAACTCAATTTCAAATCCTTAAAAGAGGTGTCTTTGAAAATACCAGCTAATGAAATTGACTGGTTTTCATGAGATAATATGATGTTGTCTATATTAAAATTTTTAAATGATTTATCAAAGACTATTTGGTTATCTGGGGTTTCATTTTCATTTAAATACCAAAGATAATCCTTGAATTTTACTTCTGATTTACTAATTCCTACAACATTATTATTATCCTTATTTATGGTATGGTATAAATTCAGATTGTAATAATCTTCTGCATTTTTACCTCCTTTAAACTCAGATCGAAAGTACAATGTGTCTTTCATAGTGACATTTATCAAACTAAAATCTCGTATTGTATAGTATTTTGTTTTTATGCTATCCAGCTCGATGTATGCATTATAAAGCGGGTTTTTATTATCAACTGAAACACTAATATTGTCAAATGTATTAGCCGAGGCAATGATTTGAGGCGAATTAAAGTTGAGTTTAAACTCCTGATTGTCTGAGTTCATATTTCCTTTTACAATAGTATTAGTACCTATTGAAATTTCAGGAAAAAATATTTCGATTATTTTATTATAGATTGAAAAATTAAACTTCAGAAACTGTCCTTTTTTCACTTTGTGTGGTTTGAAATTGGTATACAAACTCCCCAAAGAATTCTTTACTAAATTTTCTAATTGATTGAATTCAAATTTACCAATAATTTCTCCTTCAACAATATCAGGGGAATTTACAGTTATAGTACGTATCTTATTTTGATCAAAAGCAGAATTTATTGTAAAATCATCAAAATTATAAGTCTCTTTTGCATTTTTATAAGACGTTTTGTTGATATAAACATTTCCTTGAAAATTCTCTATGTTATTCCCTGTCGCCTGTACAACAACATCTCCTTTAAATACAGAAACAGAATCTTTTAGTATTTTTAATTTATTTAAATCTGCATTTTCAACATTGATATGAAAATCATAGCGACTGTCTACATTACTTAAATCCAATAAACCATCAAAATTCATATTCAAGTTTGGATCATTAATTGAAATATGTCCTTTGTATTTAGGACTTTTAAGAGCACCATCAACAACAATATTAGAATAGCTATAGTTATTAAAATCTATTTTACTAATATCCCCTTTGATGCCTGTATCTAAATATTTTTGTTTAAAACCTTTCCCATCCACATCAATATTCATACTTACTCTTCCCAACTCTTTTCGTTCCAATAAAGTGCCAATATCAAAGTTTTCCAAAATCACATTTCCAAGATAAGAAGCTTTATCAATTTCATCAATATTTTGAATGGCTAAGTTTGAAGTTACATTTCCCAGTGCGGTAATCATAGCGAAATCAGCTTCAACGACAGTAGTTGAAACACTCGAAGTTCCCGAAGCTGAAAATCGTCCTAGTTTTCTTAAAGAAGTTGGTAGTTTATTTCCCAAAACATTAGGCAGAATCACTACCAAATCCTCGTAAGTTGAAGTTAATTTATCAAATTCAGCATACATGAAAAATTTCTGACCTTTCTTAGCAAATAGATTTTTAAAATTGATGTCTCCTATTATTTCAGTCTTACGATTATCAATCAATTTCAACTTTTGTAATTTCAAATTGTTAAGGGTACCTTTGATACTCGTCCTAACATAAAAATGTTGATTTTTCCCTAATTCTTTATAAAAATGGCGGATATCATTTGACGCAATTGAAGCTGAATTTAATTTGATATCAAACTGTACTTTATCCGTAAAATTTAAGAAGTCTTCAATTTTGTAATTCAAAGCAACATCTCCGTTCAAAGTTGATTCTTTTGTCAATAAATCAAGATTTTTCAGTTTAATATTCTTTTTAGAATAACTAAACTTGGAGCTTAAGTTTTTAACATACAAACCACGAAAGTCTAAAAAAGACATCTTGTGGATTGAGGTAGTCACATCCGGGCCAAAAATTAAAAAATCAGTTACATAAGCGTTCAGTTTTGTAAAATCCAAGTCTTTTGGTATCTCGCGATTCTCATCCGTTAAAATAAAACGTCCGTCAAAAATTTGTATTTTATTTGCTTTAAGCAAAAACTTCCGAGTGGATGGTTTGCCTGTTTCAAAAGCTTCAACGAATTTATCAAGGTTTGATTCTTTTTCGTTTTTATACGTTTTAAGATTAAAAATCAATCCCTGCAAATCCAAACCATCAAAAATCAAATCGCCATTGAGGAGTTTTTTACTTTCTAAAATAGTGGTAGAAATCCTGTTGGAATAAATCAAAGTGTCTTTGTGGTGATCTCGAATCAATACTTTTTTGAACTTTACACCTCCAAAAACTGAAATCGCAACTTCATCAATAGCTATATTAGTTCCAAAATCTTTATTTAGGCTATTTGTAAAATACTGGGCAATTTTTGTCTGAACAAATGGCATCGTAAGAGCAATTCCTATAACCAACAAAAGCAGGACTAATCCAAGTAGTAGACGAAACGCTATTTTTACAACTTTTTTGATACCGATATATTATTTAATGTTCTAAAATTTCATTTTGTCATTGGAAACACAAGCGCCTTTAATAAAAATTCTCTAATTTTGGCTTCTACAAAAAGATTTTAAAAATTGATTTGTCAAATGTAATCCAAAATTTGTGCCTTTTTATGCAAAATCCCAAGGTTTTTATACTTGCCATCGAAAGTTCTTGTGACGATACTGCTGCTGCTGTTTTACAAAACGACAAAGTGCTGTCAAATGTTGTGGCAAATCAGCTAATTCATACTCAATATGGCGGCGTAGTTCCTGAGCTCGCTTCTCGTGCGCACCAACAAAATATAGTTCCAGTAGTAGATGCTGCACTTCGCAAAGCAAATATACAAAAAGAACAACTCTCCGCTATCGCTTTTACACAAGGTCCAGGACTGATGGGTTCGCTTTTAGTAGGGAGTTCTTTTGCTAAATCAATGGCGCTGGCGTTACAAATTCCATTGATTGCCGTGAACCACATGCAAGCACATGTTTTAGCCCATTTTATTGCAGAAGATAGTTTTGAAAAACCCAGCTTTCCCTTTTTGGCTTTGACCATAAGTGGCGGACATACTCAAATCATCAAAGTGGATCACTTTTTTGAGATGACCGTGATTGGCGAAACCACTGATGACGCTGTTGGCGAAGCTTTTGATAAAAGCGCGAAGATTTTAGGTCTTCCCTATCCTGGAGGTCCTCTAATTGATAAATACGCCCAATTAGGAAATCCAAAAGCTTTCCCTTTTACCAAACCAAAAGTTCCTGGTTTGGATTTTAGTTTTTCGGGTCTAAAAACTGCGATTTTATATTTTATCCAAAAGAAAAAATTAGCCAATCCAAATTTTGTTGCAGAAAACCTAAATGATATTTGCGCTTCCATTCAACATACGATTATTGAAATCTTAATGGCCAAATTAAAATTGGCCGTAAAAGAAACTGGAATAAAACAAATTGCCATTGGTGGTGGCGTTTCCGCCAATTCAGGAATTAGAAATACACTGAAAGAAACCGAAAATAAATACGGCTGGAAAACCTTTATCCCAAAATTTGAATACACTACTGATAATGCTGCAATGATTGGCATTGTAGGTTATCAAAAATTTTTAACGCAATCATTTGAAACCTCTTCTGTAGTTTCTAAAGCAAGAATACAACTATAAATTATGCAATTATTTTACAATCCAACGATTACAGAAACTACTGAAGTTTTTTCTTTTGACAAAGACGAGAGTAGACACATTATTAAAGTATTGCGCAAAAAAGATACCGACATATTACATGTTACCAACGGCTTAGGATTTCTATTTACAACTGAAATCACATTGGCTTCAGACAGTAAATGCACCGTTAAAATTCTTTCGTTTGAAAAAGCGGCTCCTTCTAAATTTAGATTGCATCTGGCTGTGGCTCCAACAAAAATGAATGACCGATACGAATGGTTTCTGGAAAAAGCAACCGAAATTGGCATCCATGAAATCACACCTATTATTTGCGATCACTCGGAACGAAAAATTATCAATACCGAACGATTTGACAAAATTTTATTGACTGCTATGAAGCAATCGAATGAATTGTTTCTTCCAAAATTGAACAATGCCATAACATTCAAGGAATTCATCAAACTAAAAAATGAAGGCTTAAAACTAATTGCGCATTGTGAAGAAACGGATAAAAAATCATTAAAATCAGTTTTGAAACCAAACCAAAATATTATAATGCTGATTGGTCCTGAAGGCGATTTTTCGGAAAAAGAAATTACATTAGCACTTGAAAATGACTTTACTGCTGTTTCGTTAGGAAACACTAGATTAAGAACAGAAACCGCAGCAATAGTTGCTTGTCATAGCGTCGTATTTGTCAATGAAGATTAAGTGATTTAAATTATTATGAAAAAAATATTTTATCTGCTGTTGCTTCTTTCAACACCATTGTTTTCACAAGAAATTGCTTTGGTAAAATACAGTGGCGGTGGCGATTGGTATGCAAATCCAACTTCACTGCCTAACTTGATACAATATTGTAATGCCAACATTAACACCAAAATAAAAACGAAGCCCGCAACTGTTGAGCCGGGAAGTCCTGATTTATTCTCCTATCCGTACGTACACCTGACGGGTCATGGAAATGTAGTTTTTAATGATGCTGAAGTAAGTAATATCAAAAATTATTTAGCTGCTGGCGGATTTCTCCATATTGACGATAATTACGGCATGGATCAGTATATTAGAAAAGAAATCAAAAAAATATTTCCAAATAATGGCTTAGTTGAAATTCCTGCTAATCATGCTATTTTTCAAAAACCATATTCATTTCCAAATGGTTTACCAAAAATACATGAGCATGACGGCAAACGGCCTCAGGCTTTTGGGATTTTCATCGAAAACAAACTAGTACTACTTTACACCTACGAATGTGATTTAGGAGATGGCTGGGAAGATCCTGAAGTCAATAACGACCCAGCGCCAATTCGTGAAAAGGCATTGAAAATGGGAGCCAATATCATTAGTTATCTCTTCAATAATTAAT
>JAGOJA010000165.1 GCA_017995345.1 Flavobacterium sp. | reverse complement strand
CTTAAAAATCAAGATTTAACAATAATTTTAACAGGAGGAGACGCAGAATTTTTGGCTAAAAGATTAAAAAGCACCATATTTGCCAATTCAAATTTCTTATTAGAAAGTTTGAACTTATTATCACTATACACACAAAAAAATGATTAAAAAACTTATAGTATTTGCTAGTATTTTTGTTTCAATAGCCTCTTGGGGACAAGACAATACCGCATCACCTTACTCTTACTATGGATTAGGAGAAGTGAAATTCCGAGGAACTCAAGACGCTAGAGCAATGGGAGGTTTAGCAATTACAGGAGATAGTATTCAATTAGGATTAATGAATCCAGCCTCTTATTCAAAACTAAAATTAACCACTTTCGCTGTTGGAGGAACATCTTCTTTTACAAATTTTAGTACTGACACAGAAAAAGAAAAAGCACAGAGAACAAGTTTTGATTATCTAGCTGTTGGCTTACCATTAGGAAAATTCGGTGTAGCTTTTGGATTAATGCCATACTCTGCTGTTGGATATAAAAACGAAAACACAACAGTAAGTTCTACTGAAACAAGCTATTCTAGAAAAGAAGGAAATGGATTCATCAATAAAGTATTTGTAGGTAGTTCCTATACTTTCAATAAAAATTTAAGCGTTGGTTTAGATTTTGCATACCATTTTGGCGACATTACAAATGATTTTAATAAAAGGATTTTAGCCCCAGATTTTACACAGTACACTACACGAGAAAGAAATATCACTGAATTAAATGGGGTTTCTTTTAATCTTGGACTGCTTTACAACACTAAAATCAATACAAAACTTACATTTCATTCGAGTTTAACTTACAGTCCAGAAACTAAGTTAAGCACTAATAATTCTAGAAACATCGCTACAGTAATTTACTCAGCTTCAGGAGCAGAATTTTCAAACGATGATGAAGACATAGCGGTTCCTAACACAAATTTAATCATTCCAAGCAAATTAAGCTTAGGTTTTGGTTTAGGTGAAAATAAAAAATGGTTACTAGGAACCGAAATTACTTTCACCCAAAATAAAAACTTAGTTAATAGATTTGCCGAAAGCACTTCGGTCGATTACGAAAACTCAACTCGTTTTGCACTTGGTGGCTATTATATTCCAAAATACGACTCGTTTTCAAACTACTTTGATAGAATTGTTTACAGAGCTGGATTCAAATATGAAAACACAGGTTTAGTATTGAAAAATGAGAGTATAAAAGATTATGGCATGAATTTTGGATTAGGATTACCACTAGGAGTTTCAAAAATCGATTTAGGTTTCGAATTTGGAAAAAGAGGAACTTCATCAAACGGCTTAATTGAAGAAAATTATTTTAATGTAAGTGTTGGGCTAAATCTTGGAGCTAAGTGGTTTGAAAAAAGAAAAATTGATTAATAAATATTTACAGGAAGAAAAAATGAAAACAAAATTAACTTTACTATTTATTGCTATAGCTGGTTTTTTTGTTCAAGCTCAAAACACTGAAGCTTGTACAGAAACCTTGAGCTTAATGACAACTTCAGTTAAAGCTAAAGATGCAACATCTTACGATTATTTAACAACTTTAAGAAAAGATTGTCCTTCTTTCCACAAAAGTATTTACTCTTTTGGAGAATTAGCTATTAAGTTGAAAATTGAAAAAGCAACAACACCTCAAGATAAAGAAAAATACGTTCGTGATTTATTAAAATTATATGATGAGCATGATCAACATTTCCCAAACAATGGTGCTGGGAATAAAATGAAAAAAGGTTTAGCATTGTTTGAAAATAAAATTGGAACTTCAGACGAAGTATATCAATTACTTGATGATGCATTTAAAACTGATTATGCAAATTTCAAATATGCAAAAGCAATGTATGTTTACTTTGAAATCTTAGTAAACAAACACAAAGCAAACAAAGGGGTTGAATTACAACAAGTATTTGATAAATATGACGATATTTCTAAAAAACTTGATGAAGAAGAAAAAGAATTATCAGAAGAGAATGATGGTTTCTTAACAAGAGAAGAAGCTGGACAAGTTTTATCTGACAAAGAAAAAACAAGAAAAGCTAGAATTGAAAATAGTTTAGAAATTTTTGGAAACGTTAGAAATGACATGGATAACATCGTATTAGAATTATCTACTTGCGAAAAACTTATTCCATTCTACCAAAAAGGATTTGAGTTAAATAAAACTAATGAGGAATGGTTAAAAAGAGCTGCAAGCCGTTTAGATGCTAAAGGATGTGATTCTGATCCAATATTCTCAAAAATATCTGAAGCTCTTTACAAATTAAACCCAAGTGCTGATGCAGCATATCAATTAGGTGTAGTAGAAATTCAAAGAAAAAATACTACTAAAGCTTTAGATTATTTCAATCAAGCTGCTAACTTATATACTGACAATACTAAGAAAGCTAATGTGTATTACAGAATTGCTGCAATGTATAGCAAATCAAATAAGGTTCAAGCTCGTACTTATGCAAGAAAAGCTTTATCTGTAAAACCATCTTTCGGTAAAGCCTATTTATTAATAGCGCAATTATACGGAAGTAGCATAAATGATTGTGGAAATGACCAATTTGAAAAAAGAGCAATGTACTGGTTAGCAGCACAATATTGCGACAAAGCTGGCGCAGTTGATTCATCAATCAAAGCAACAGCAAGTAAAACCGCTGCAAGTTATAGAGCCGCTGCTCCATCTAAAACAGAAATTTTCCAATCTGGAAAAGCAGGGCAAAGAGTTGCTTTTAACTGTTGGGTTGGAGAGAGCATTGTAGTTCCAAGCTTATAAGATGAAGCTATTCATTAAAAATAATATTTTAAACATGGTCACGATATTTATCGTGACTATGTTTTTTTCATGTGAAAGTGACATCAAAAAGGTACAACAACTTAGCGAAACAAGTTTTATACCTACTGGAGAAGCCGACACTTTAAATTTAAAATACACCGATTCTGGCAAAATCAAGTCGATTTTAAAAAGTCCAAAAATGTTGGACTACAGCAATATTAACAATCCTTTTACCGAATTCCCTAAAGGGATTCATGTAACCTTATTTGACAACAAAGGAAATACTACTACGGTTGTTGCAGATTATGCTATTTCTTACAAGAAAACAGACATTATTGATCTGCAAGGAAATGTTGTCATAAGTTCGCAAAACAGTAAAAAACTAGAAACTTCTCAATTGTATTTTGACCAAAAAAATGAATGGTTCTTTACAGAAAAACACTTTAAATACACTGATGAAGCTGGTGGTTATTTAGAAGGACCTGGAGTAGATTTCAGTAAAGACTTCAAAATTTTCAATATGCAACAAAGCAGTGGTGAAGTAAACACTTCTGACAAATAATTGTTTTGCATTTTCCTTTTTATTACATTTGATAAAATTATTTCACTATGGCTTATTTAAAATTCATCCAATATATCTATTTAATTTTTGCAGTTTTCTTCTTATATGATGCTTTTAGAAAATATCAAGAAGGAAAAGAATTAAGTGACATAGGCTTAAGTCTAATTATTGCTGGTGTTTCGATAGGAATGTTTTTCTTTAGAAGACATTTTCACAACAAATACCAAAAAAAGTAAATCTTAAATGGAGATAGCCATTATTGTAATTTGTTTATTGCTTTCGGCTTTCTTTTCAGGAATGGAAATCGCTTATGTTTCTTCTAACAAAGTGTATTTATCTATTGAGAAAAGACAACAAAACTTTAATGCGTCAATCCTTAATAAACTTACCGAAAAACCTTCTCAGTTTATCACTTCAATGCTCGTTGGAAACAATGTAGTATTAGTAGTTTATGGATTCTACTCTGGAGATTTAATAATCAAATGGCTAGAAAATTATTTTGAACTTACTGCTTTTATTGGATTATTATTACAAACATTAATTTCAACTGCAATTATACTATTGACAGCCGAATTCCTTCCAAAAGTATTTTTTCAGATCTATGCAAATTCGTTTATCAAATTTTTCGCAGTTCCTA
>JAGOJA010000016.1 GCA_017995345.1 Flavobacterium sp. | reverse complement strand
AAAAGCAGATAATAGCACCGATACGGCAATAACAATCCAAATTCCATATTTATTTCCTTGTAAGTTATTAGGAACGTTCATTCCATACAAACTAGCAATCAAAGTGGGAATCATCAATATAATTGAAATCGAAGTCATCTGTTTCATTATAGTATTCATATTATTAGAGATTACAGAAGCATACGCATCCATAGTTCCTGTCAAAATATCACTATAAATATTAGTTGTTTCTTGAGCCTGACGCAATTCAATTTCGACGTCTTCTAATAAATCCAAATCAAAGTGTTCTCTTTGAGATTTTATATTCTTGATTCTGTGCAATAAAATATCATTACCTTTTAAGGAAGTCATAAAGAATACTAAACATTTTTCGATTTGAAGCAAAGCCTGTAATTCCTCATTTTTTATGGATTTCTCCAAATTATCTTCGGCTAACTTTATTTTTTGGTTGACTTGTTTTAAGTATTTTAAGAACCAAACACTAGAGGAAAGCAGCAATTTCAATACTAAATCAAAATTATCTTTTATATCAATATTCTTGCGCTTGGTGTAGGTTACAAAATCCGAAAGCATTTCCGTTTTATGAAAACTAATGGTGATGCAAACTTCACCTTTAAAAACAATACCAACAGGAATGGTATGAAAAGGTAGTTTAACATCATTACTTTTTACTGGAATTCGCATGATAATCAAAGTCCAACCATTTTCAATTTCTATCCTTGGTCTTTCGTCAATATCTTCAATATCACTATAAAAAGCTTCGGGAATTTGTAATTCTTCTAATAAATATCTTTTTTCGGTTTCAGTAGGACATTCAATATTTGTCCAGCAGTTTGGAATCCAATCCTCAATAGCAATTAATCCGTTGTTGTTTTTGTAAAAAGCTCTCATATCAAAATTCTATAGGTTTATGTATAGCCTCTTGATAGTGCATCAAGTGCTACTTTAGTTCAACAAGTCCGAATAATAATCATCCATTTAAAAATTATTTTTTTTAAGTAGTGTAAAAGTATTGTTTAAAATCTACTGCACCATGCTTTTGCTCCATTTTAAGTGTTTTTTAAGACCACAAAAAAAGCCTTAAACTTTCATTTAAGGCTTTCCATTAAAACTATTTATCTTTTTAACTGTTTTTTTTCATATTCCTTGCTAACAGCGTATTTTTCAACAACATGGCAATAGTCATTGGGCCTACTCCTCCTGGAACCGGAGTAATAAACGATGCTTTTTTACTTACACCATCAAAATCTACATCACCTGTGATTTTATATCCTTTTGGACTTGAAGCATCATCAACTCTTGTAATACCAACATCAATAACGACAACTCCGTCCTTAACCATATCCGCTTTTAAATAGTTTGGAACTCCTAAAGCTGTGATAATAATATCAGCGTTTTTTGTAAACCCCTCAATGTTTTTAGTTCTACTATGAGTCAAAGTCACTGTTGAATCTCCGGGATAGCCTTTGCGACTCATCAAGATGCTCATAGGACGACCTACAATATGGCTGCGTCCAATAACAACGGTGTGTTTTCCAGCAGTATCTACTTTATATCTTTCTAACAATTCCATTATTCCATAAGGAGTTGCTGGCAAAAAGGTTTCCATATCCAAAGCCATTTTACCAAAATTAGCTGGGTGAAATCCATCCACATCTTTGTCGGGATCAATAGCCATCAATATTTTTTGTTCATCAATGTGTTTTGGCAATGGCAATTGAACGATATATCCATCTAAATCATCATCTTCGTTCAACTCTTTTATCTTTGCTAACAACTGCTCCTGGGTAGTTTCCTCTGGCAAAGCCACTAAAGTAGATTCAAAACCAATTTGTTGGCACGATTTTACTTTGCTTCCTACATAGGTTAAACTGGCACCATTACTACCAACAATAACTGCTGCTAAATGAGGTACTTTCCCTCCATTGTCTTTTATTTTTTGTACTTCAACAGCAATTTCATTCTTAATGTCTTTTGCTGTTTTTTTCCCGTCAAGTAGTTGCATTTTAGTTTTGTTTAATATCTTAAAGTCGAAAGTCTTAAAGTCATTACAACCTTAAGACTTTCGATATTTGACTTATTTTTATCTCATTCCTGGCATTCCACCAGGCATTCCACCTTTCATTCCGCCCATCATTTTCATGAGGTTTTTTCCTCCAGGTCCCTGCATCATTTTCATCATCTTACTCATTTGCTCGAACTGCTTCATCAATTGATTGACTTGTTCTATTTTGGTTCCTGAACCTTTAGCAATACGGGCTTTTCTTTTTACATCAATCAAAGCGGGTTTGCTCCTTTCAATTGGCGTCATAGAGTGAATAATTGCTTCAATATGTTTGAAAGCATCATCTTCAATCTCAACATCTTTCATGGCTTTTGAAGCACCTGGTATCATTCCAACCAAATCTTTCATATTACCCATTTTCTTTACTTGTTGAATTTGAGAAAGAAAATCATCAAAACCGAATTCGTTTTTAGCAATTTTCTTTTGGATTTTTCGTGCTTCTTCTTCGTCAAATTGCTCTTGTGCTCTTTCAACCAAAGACACCACGTCACCCATTCCTAAAATTCTTTCGGCCATACGAATTGGATAGAACACATCAATTGCCTCCATCTTTTCGCCTGTACCTACAAACTTAATTGGTTTATTTACTACCGTTTTAATAGATAGTGCAGCTCCACCACGTGTATCTCCATCTAATTTTGTAAGGATAACTCCGTCAAAATTTAAGATATCGTTGAATGCTTTTGCCGTATTTACAGCATCTTGACCTGTCATCGCATCCACAACAAATAAGGTTTCTTGTGGTTGAATCGCTTTATGAACACGAGAAATCTCGTCCATCATTGCTGCATCAACAGCAAGACGACCTGCTGTATCGATAATCACAACATTGAATCCGTTTGCTTTGGCATGTTTAATTGCATTTTGAGCAATTTCAACAGGGTTTTTATTTTCTGGCTCTGAGTATACCTCAACACCTATAGAATCTCCCACTACATACAATTGCTGGATTGCCGCAGGACGGTAAATATCACAAGCAACCAAAAGTGGTTTTTTATTCTTTTTTGTCAATAAATAATTGGCTAGTTTGCCTGAGAAAGTAGTTTTACCTGAACCTTGTAAACCTGACATTAAAATTACTGTAGGTGCACCCGAAAGATTGATTCCAGCAACGTCTCCACCCATTAATTCAGTCAGCTCGTCTTTGACCAGCTTCACTAATAACTGTCCAGGCTGTAAAGTTGTTAAAACGTCTTGCCCGATCGCTTTCTCTTTTACTCTTGTAGTAAAATCTTTGGCAATTTTAAAATTCACATCGGCATCAAGTAAAGCACGACGAACTTCTTTTAAAGTTTCTGCTACGTTTACTTCGGTGATTTTTCCGTGACCTTTAAGTATATGAAAGGCTTTATCTAGTTTATCGCTTAAATTATCGAACATAGTATTGATTTATTTTGAAATGCAAAGATAAACTAATTAGATAATTAGGCAATTAGATAATTAGAATATTGACAGCTCATTTTGAGGTTTATTTTAACAAAAAAACGACCTCATTTTGAAGTCGTTTTTTTCTACTAATTACATTCTTTCAGGCACATTTATGCCTAATAATTTAAAGGACGATGCAATAACATCTGCCACTTTTTTAGACAGTTGCACTCTGAAAATTTTCTTTTCTAAATTGGCTTCGCCAAGAATTGGAACGGCTTGATAAAATGAATTGTATTCTCGAACCAAGTCATACGTGAAGTTTGCAAGCAAAGCAGGACTGTGATGCTGCGCTGCATTTTGAATCACTTCAGGGAATAATTCCAGTTGTTTTATTAATTCTTTTTCTTTTTCGTGCATCTCGACTACGCTCGACGCAACATTATAGTCAAAATTTGCTTTACGAATAATCGATTGAATTCTGGCATACGTATATTGAATAAATGGCCCTGTATTTCCAGCAAAATCTACCGATTCTTCTGGATTAAAAAGAATACGTTTTTTAGGATCTACTTTCAAAATGTAATATTTCAAGGCACCAAGACCAATAGTATTGTATAATTTTGCTTTTTCTTCAGGAGAATAAGTGTCTAATTTTCCTAAATCCTCGGCTATTTTTTGTGCTGTAGCGGTCATTTCCTGCATCAAATCATCGGCATCGACCACAGTTCCTTCGCGGCTTTTCATTTTTCCCGAAGGCAAATCGACCATTCCGTACGACAAATGAAATAAATTTTTAGACCAATCAAAGCCTAATTTTTTTAGGATCAAAAACAACACTTTGAAGTGATAATCCTGTTCATTTCCAACCGTATACACCATTCCGCCAACATCTGGATAATCCTTCACACGCTGAATGGCAGTTCCAATATCTTGCGTCATGTAAACAGCAGTTCCGTCAGAACGCAATACAATTTTACGGTCTAAACCTTCTTCGGTCAGATCAATCCAAACTGAACCGTCAGGATCTTTTTCGAAAACGCCTTTGTCTAAACCAATCTGAACCACATTTTTTCCTAACAAATAGGTGTTGCTCTCATAATAATACGCATCAAAATCGACGCCTAGATTTTTATAACTAATCGCAAAACCATCATAAACCCATTGATTCATCGTTTTCCAAAGCGTGATTACTGCATCATCTCCAGCTTCCCATTTCAATAGCATTTCTTGTGCTTCTAGAATAATTGGCGCTTGCTTTTTAGCTTCCTCTTCGGTTTTGCCTGTGCTCATTAATTGCGCTATTTCTTCTTTGTATGCTTTGTCAAAAGCCACATAATAATTTCCAACTAACTTATCTCCTTTTAAACCAGTTGATTCTGGTGTTTGTCCGTTTCCGAATTTTTGCCAAGCCAACATCGATTTGCAAATATGAATTCCTCTATCATTAATGATTTGGGTTTTATACACTTTTTTACCCGAAGCTTTGATAATTTCTGACACTGAATATCCCAAAAGATTATTGCGCACGTGACCTAAATGCAAGGGTTTATTAGTGTTTGGCGAAGAATACTCTACCATTACCGCTTTTTCATTTGGATTTGGAGTAACGAAACCAAAGGCAACGTCATCTTTTATTTCGTTAAAGAAATTTAAATAATATTCATCAGAAATCACAATATTTAAAAATCCGGAAACCACATTAAAACGGCTTACCTCAGCTATGTTCTCAACTAAATACGTTCCTATTTTATTTCCTAATTCAACTGGATTGCTTTTCACCACTTTCAACAAAGGGAAAATAACCATTGTAATATCTCCTTCAAATTCCTTCCGAGTAGTTTGAAATTCAACTTTATCAAGGGTAACGTCAAATAAAGCTTTTACAGCTTTTTCAATAGCGGGCGTAAGAATTTGTGGTAATGTCATTTTGAGTATTGTTTTTAAGGCTGCAAAGATAGTTATTCTGGGGGAATTTGAGAATTGAGAAATAAGATAATTTCTTGCTAAAAATGAGACTCTTACACATTTAGTTTTTTAAATAGCTGCATTTAATTAAAAAAAGATGTAACAAATAATTCTTTCATGAGTCTACTGAGTATAATTCTAACACTATTTAATGCATTTAAACGAAACGAATTCTAATTAAAATGAATGTTAAATCAAACATAAATCATCAATTAAATCACAATCAATCATGAAAATCAAATTAATCTTAATCTGCTTTATTGCAACCGTATTTTCGTTGCAAGCGCAAACAGTAACCAAAAAACCTCTTCTGGAGAACACAGGAAGTATTTCAGGAAAAGTAATCGACAAAAAAACCAATGAACCGTTACCGTATGTAAATATTGTGGTAAAGGAGAACAACAAAGTCGTCACTGGCGGTATCACATCTGACAAAGGGATTTTTCAAATAAAGAATTTAGCCTTAAAAGAGTACGTAGTAGAAATCCAATTTATTGGTTACAAAACGATTTTAAAATCAGTAAAACTTACAGAAAACAGCGACGTCAACTTAAATACTATTGCTATTGAAGAAGATGCTATCCAATTAAAAGGTGTCGAAATCGTAAGTGAACGCTCTACAATTGAACAAAAAATTGACAGAAAAGTGATTAATGTAGGTAAAGACCTTACTACCGCTGGAGCTACGGCATCTGAAATCATGAATAATATTCCATCAGTCAATGTAGATCAAGATGGTAAAATCTCATTGCGTGGTAATGAAAATGTACGGGTACTAGTTGATGGTAGACCGAGCAATATCGAAGCTTCGCAATTATTGAAACAAATCCCATCCACATCTATTAAAAAAATTGAGCTTATTACCAATCCAAGTGCTAAATACAATCCGGAAGGAATGTCAGGGATTATCAATATTGTTTTGCACAAAAATGCAAATGACGGATTTAATGCCAGTATAAATACCGGTTTAACTTTTGCAAAAACACCTAAAATTAATAGTTCAACCAATTTGAATTACAAAACTGGAAAGGTCAATTTTTTCGCAACTTACGGGAATAATTTTGGCAAAAAATTCAATGAAGGAAGTATCTTGAGATTGGACGATCAATCAAACCAGCTATTTGATATTAAAAATGATGACAAATCGCATTTGTTTAAAATTGGTATGGATTATTATATCAATGATAAAAATACGCTTTCTGTTTACACCAATCAAAACAAACTTATTGGAGATGGAAAAGTAGATGTGAGTATCCTTAATCCTGATGCAACAAAAAATTTGACCCAATATTCAAAATATGATGGAAACAACTTAGATGGAACGTATAATTTAGCATTCAAACATTTGACAAAAAAAGAAGGTGAAACTTTGGATTTAGAAATAAACCATAGCATTTATTCAGGAGATCAGCTTGCCAACTTTCGAACAACTTTTAATAATCCAAGCATTCCAACAAGTGCTTACAGTGACGATATTAGCGAAAAAAGAGAGAACTCTACCATCAATTTAGATTATGTAAATCCTTTGAATGAAAAAAGCAAATTGGAGATGGGTGCTGAAACTCGTATAGTAAGAACCCAAAACAACTACACCACCAATAACAGTTCTTTATCGAACTCTAATTATGACTACGACCTAGATATACATTCCGCTTATGTTACTTTTGGTCAAAAGTTTAAAAAGATAGGATATCAATTGGGTGCCCGTTTTGAAAGCTACAAGGCAAATGCAAAACTAAACAACGTTACTGCATTCAAAGACGATTATATCACTTTATACCCTTCGGCATCGATGACGTATTCTCTAAGCGAGAAAGATCAGTTTCAAATGAGTTACAGCCGCCGTGTGGACCGACCAAGTTTAGGACAAACCAAACCCATTAGAGAATTCAGCACTCCTAGAGTAACCTCTATTGGAAATCCAGAATTACAACCACAATTCACTAATTCTGTAGAGTTAAATTATACAAAAACAGTAAGCAAAGGATCCATAACTACTGGTGTTTTTGTGCGAACGATTAACAACGAAATCAACAGAGTTTTATATCCAGATCCACAAAATCAGGACAAACAAATTATGAGTTATGATAATTTTGACACTAACACAGCTTATGGTTTTGAGGCTTCATTAAATTACAAAATCAATAGCTGGTGGGATATTCAGCCGGCTGTAGATTTTTCGAGCATCACACAAAAAGGGTTGGTTTCTATGTTTAACACAACTACCAATTCATTTGATTTTGTTACCAAAGAAGTGAATGCTTCAGCTTTTAATGCCCGTTTCAACAGTAATTTCAAAGCGACTAAAAGTCTTCGTTTCCTTTTATTTGGATTTTACAGATCTGGTGTTGATGGAGTGCAATTCAACGGGAAAGAAATGTATAAAATTGACGCAGGTGGTCGTTACTCCTTCTTAAAAGACAAAGCTACATTGAGTGTTCGTTTCAATGATATTTTTGACACCATGAAAGCCGGCTTTTACGGAGACAACCCTTATCCGCAAACAGGTCAATTTACTTGGGAAAGTCAATCGGTTTATGTAGGTTTTAATTATATGTTTGGGACTGGAAAAAACAAAAGTCTACAACGCAAACAAAGAGACAGTAATACCAAAGAAGGTGGTGGTGGATTGTTCTAAAAACCATTTTAGAGAATTAGTTTTTAATAGTTTGTTGCCAAAGAAAACCTGGAGTATGCCAACTCCGGGTTTTTTGATAATTTTATTTTTGCTTCAATTTCTCTTTCAAAGCTTTAACCTCATCGCCATTTGCTGTTTCTCCTTTATCAACAATAGCCGATGAATGGTAAAAAGAAGCTTTTGTTTTTTCTTTTAACAAACCAATATTCGTTGAGCGCAATCCGCCACCTGGCATTATAATAATTCGATTATTTGCTTTTTTGACTAATTCTGTCAAAACAGTAATTCCCTCCACTACATTTTCTTTTTGTCCAGAGGTTAATATCGTTTTAAAACCGCATTCGATAACACTTTCGAGGGATTGGAACACATTATTCACCACATCAAAAGCACGATGGAAAGTACACGGAATTGGATTGGCTAAAGCAACCAATTCCATGTTCTGTTCTTTATCGAAATTTCCGTCTTTATCCAAAATTCCAAAAACAAAACCATCTACATTTAATTTTTTGAAGGCTAAAATTTCAGCTTTCATTTGCTCAAATTCGGCATTGGTGTATACAAAATCTCCACCACGCGGACGAATCATTACATTCAAATCGATAGTCAATTCTTTACGAGCTTGTTTAGTAATTTCAAAATCAGGTGTAGTTCCGCCTTCTTTCATTTCGGCACATAATTCTACTCGATCCGCTCCATTTTCTTGAGCTATAATCGCACTTTTAAGATTAAAACACGCTATTTCTAATTTACTCATTCCCATTTTATTTTAAAAAAAATTCAGCATCAATTAATCGGTTTCCTGTATCGTCATGAATAGCATAATTAAAACCGCCTTGAATACAATACGAACCATATTCCCCTTTTTTATTCAATGCAATAAAGCCAACTTGAATATCCTTTAGCTCTTTATTTCTATTCTTAGTCAGTTTGACAATTCGCGCAACGGCTTCTTCACATGCTTTTTGAGGTGATTTTCCCTGACGCATTAATTCGACAACCAAATGGCAACCTGAAATCCGAATCACCTCTTCCCCATGACCTGTTGCGGTAGCAGCGCCAATTTCGTTATCAACAAATAAACCAGCGCCTATGATAGGCGAATCTCCTAGCCGACCGTGCATTTTGAAAGCCATTCCGCTAGTGGTACAAGCTCCCGAAAGATTTCCATCAGCATCTAAAGCAATCATCCCAATGGTATCGTGATTTTCAATATTTGCAATGGGTTTGTATTTACTATCTTTTAGCCATTCCTTCCATTCTTTTTCAGACTCTTCGGTCAATAAATTCTCCCTTTTAAACCCTTGGGATAAGGCAAATTGCAAAGCACCATCACCTACTAACATCACGTGTGGCGTTTTTTCCATAACAGCTCTCGCTACAGAAATAGGATGTTTTATGTTTTCCAAACAACCAACCGATCCAATATTTGCCTGCTCGTCCATAATACAGGAGTCGAGTGTTACACGACCGTCTCTATCCGGTCTTCCGCCGTAGCCCACGCTGCGCTCAGTTGGATCGCCCTCGGGAATTTTCACGCCGGCTTCTACAGCATCCAAAGCACGTCCTTTATTTTTTAAGATTTCCCAAGCGGCTTCGTTCGCTTGAATTCCGAAATTCCAAGTAGAAAGAACAATAGGTTTCTTCCCTTTTTTTGAAACAACAGTATTAATTTCTTCTTCAGACTTTACACCAAATGAATTTAATGCAACAGCCACCGAAGCCGCTGCAGCAGTCTTTATAAAATTTCTACGATTACTCATCTTATTATTTTTATTTATCTATAATTCTGTACTAAAAATAGAATTAGTTTGTTTCTAAAGCTTATTAATATTATAAAAGGAACATTGAACCCTTGTGGGCTTCATATTAAGAATAAGATGATTTTGGTTTTACTATATACTCCACTAATTATCCATTATGTTCATCATTCTTATGCAATACGAATTTAAACATTCGTACTCAAAAACAAAGTAATTCGATATATAATTTAAAGGTAGTATTCAGATTTAATGTTACAAAAAAGCATTTTAAAATGCAGAAGTATAAGTTCTATTGTTGTTATTGTAGACAAAAGACTAAATGTCGTATCTACTCTAAATTAAGATTTTGAGATTTTTTTTTGGGTTAAGATTAAGCATCACAATTTCTAGATGCAGCGTAAACGTAAGCATAGAAACAAATTAGAGACCTCCCTCTTTAAAAAAAAGGAAATACAAACTCTTAGCAATGCAATATAAAAAGGACGCAAATTAAGTCTGAATTTTTCTAATTTAGGATGCAAGAATTGTAAAATATTATTCTAAATTTACAAATTGACTTGCACAACATTTTTCCCTAAATTTTTTTACTCAAAACTCCCGAGGAAACTTGGTGCTCCATTTACATGGAGTTAACTCATTATGTAAAAAAATTTAAAAAACAGTAAGTCAACAATTACATTTAAAAAAAATGATAACTAATAAAAATATATTCTTAAGATACGTCGTGTTGATAAGTATTTTTTGCTTCGGCCTCACCTCATGTTCAGTCACAAAAAACCAAAAAGAAAAAAATAGCAGTCTAAAATATAGATTGGTCTTTGAAGACCAATTTAAAGGCGATGCTTATAATCCTAAATTTTGGGGTAGTTACCAATCAAAAAGCGGAAAATCACCTTGGAATAAATATGTGATAGACGATGCTGATCTGGCCAAAGTAAAAAACGGTCATTTACACATGAGAGCGCGCTGGAATCCAAAAACTGATCTCCCTGAAACAGGCGCCATACAGACTAAAGACAAGTTCAGTTTCAAATATGGAAAGATTGAAGTGAAAGCTAAATTTAATAGTGTTGGTCAAGGCGGATGGCCTGCAATATGGCTAATGCCCCAAAATGATATTTATTCAGGATGGCCAAATGGTGGCGAGATTGATATAATGGAACGTTTAAATAACGACAACTTTGTACATCAAGTAATACATCAAAGTAACGGCGAAGCAAAACATATTTCAAAAGGAAAAACCCCTGCAATTTCACCAACAGATTATAATACTTATGGCATCATAAAATTACCTAATAGAATCGAGTTCTATGTTAATAATGAATTAACGATGGTACATGAGCCCAAAGATGATTTTGCAAAACGATGGCCTTTTGAAACCGACTACTACATTATCTTAAATTACGCTTGCGCAGATAAAGGACAATCTGGAGTATATTTTTGGCCGGGTAATGTAACTTCTACAACGAATTTCCCGTATGAAATGATGGTTGATTATGTAAAGGTTTGGGAATACGTAGAGTAAAAAAAATAAAAGATTTGTCTATAATTCTAACGAAAAATTTCTTGTAAATTTAAAACAATATTAAAAATGTGAATAAAGAATAGTAGTATTTTTTATCCATGATTCACATAAATACCTATTTAATAAAAAGTATGAAAAAAAATCTAATTACTTTAATTGTTTTCCTCTGTTGTATAAGTACCAATTATGCCCAATTAATTCCTGCTCCCGAAAGTATAACTCTAAATAAAGGTCACTTTACGTTAGATGCAAATACGGGAATGATAATAAATTCCTTAAACAAATCAGAAAGCTCTAGACTAACCAAATATCTTATTGAAAAAATAGAATCAGAAACTAGTGTACGTGTGTCTTCTAAAAAAGCACGAAAAAAGAATATTTCATTAGAAATATTACGCCAACCCAATCAAAATTTAGGGGAAGAAGGATATCTTTTAAACATTTCTACAACTGAAATTCATATTGCTGCTAATTCCTATGCGGGCTTGTTTTATGGAACGCAGTCGCTTTTCCAATACATTATTGCAAATAACAATCAAACACCAGTACAGCTTCCATGTTTGAGTATAAGTGACAAGCCAAATGTGGCATGGCGCGGCATGGTTATGGACGTGAGTAGACATTTTTATAATGTAGATGCCATAAAAGAACTATTAGATCTAATGGCATTTTATAAATTAAATGTATTCCATTGGCATCTAGCCGATAACGAAGGTTGGAGGTTAGAAATAAAAAAACATCCAAAACTTACAGAAATTGGTGCTTGGAGAACAGAAATCCCTGGCAGCATCTTCTATAAAAAAGACAGTACTTATATGGAAAAATTAAATAGAAAACCGTACCAACATGGCGGTTTTTATACGCAAAAACAGGTAAAAGATATTGTTGCTTACGCCAAAGTCAGAAACATAACCGTAGTTCCTGAAATTGATGTTCCGGGTCATTCAGGTGCAGCTTTATCAGCATATCCTGAGTTTTCATGTGAAAAACACGTTCAGAAAACTCCGAATTCTGCCTTGTGGAACGGTGTTATAAAACCTGAAAATGTGAATTTGAATTATTGTGCAGGTCAAGAAACAACCTTCAAGTTTTTAGAAGATGTATTCACAGAAGTGATGGCGTTGTTTCCGTCAAAATACATTCATGTTGGTGGTGATGAAGTCGATAAATCCTATTGGAAAAAATGTTCTAACTGTCAAAATCGAATGAAGAATTATAGCTTGAAAGATGAAAACGAATTACAAAGCTATTTCATAAAACGTATCGCTCTATTTTTAGAAAAGAATAATAGAATACTCATAGGATGGGATGAAATTCTTGAAGGCGGAGCACCTGCCAATGCAACGGTTATGTCTTGGAGAGGTAAAAAAGGAGGCATTGAAGCTGCCAAATTAAAGCAAGAAGTAATTATGGCACCCAACAATCCCTTGTATTTCAACAGAGTTCAAGAAGACCCTAAGACTGAACCTTATGGAGAAATATTCAGTATCAATACATTAGAAAAAGTTTACGATTACTCTTTAATTCCAAGCGAACTTTCTAGTGAAGAGGCTAAATATGTTATTGGAGGGCAATTTGCCATTTGGACCGAACATATTTCTTCTGTAGAACATTTACAATATATTTTATTACCTCGAATGCCAGCATTTGCAGAAAACATGTGGTCTAGTTCTGCAAATAAAAATTACAACAAATTTATCGAGCGACTGAATCAAGGTCATTATGATTATTGGAAAGCAAATGGCATTCGTTTTCATCCCAAATATTATACGAAATCAGTTTACTAAATATCAAAAGTAAAATTATGTATTATAGAACTTACATTGCCTATTGCTTCTTTTTTTTAGGAACTTTCTTAGCAGTAGCACAGTACAATCCTGAATTTTCAAAAGCCGGTTTTTTCCCTTTGAAAGATACGGGAAGAGAAGTATTTTCAATGAATGTGGCATGGCGTTTCTACAAAGGTCCTTTGGCTAATGCCGAAACAAATGAGCTTAATGATAGTAAATGGCCTATCGTGAACCTACCTAATGGAGTAGAGCACTTGCATGAAGAGGCAAGCGGCGGTTCAAACTACCAAGGCGAAGTGTGGTATCGTAAACATTTCACTCCTGATCACGCTTTAAAAGGAAAGAAGCTTTTTTTACATTTTGAAGCGATAATGGGGAAATCTAAAGTTTATGTAAATGGCAAGTTGTTAAAAGAGCATTTTGGAGGGTATTTACCAGTTATAGTTGATATTTCTGCTCATTTGAACTGGAATAAAGACAATGTTATTGCCGTTTGGGCAGATAATAGTAACGATCCAGCTTATCCTCCAGGGAAAGATCAGGAGGTATTAGACTTTGCTTACTTTGGAGGTATTTATAGAGATTGCTGGTTGATTTCGCATAATTCTGTTTTTATAACAGATCCTAATTTTGAAAATGAAATTGCTGGTGGTGGTTTTTTTGTCACTTTTAATGAGGTGTCTACAAAAACATCAAAAATCAATACCAAACTACATTTAAAAAATGAAACTGCTCAGGATTTTTCTGGAAAAATTAGATATGAATGGTTTGACAAACAAGGAAAACGCGTATTGAAATCAGAAATTCCAGTTGTACTTAAAACCAAAACCGCTGCTTCGTTTTCTAATGTATCTACAATTAAAACCCCAGTACTTTGGTCGCCCGAAAATCCGTACTTGTACCAATTGCATATTTCTATTTTAGATAAAAAAGGGAATATAATTGATGGTTATCGAAAGCGAATTGGCATCAAAAGTGTTGAATTTAAAGGAAAAGATGGCTTTTGGTTAAACGGAAAACCGTACGGACAGCCATTAATGGGCGCCAATAGACATCAGGATTTTGCGGTGGTAGGCAATGCGCTATCTAATAATATTCATTGGCGTGATGCTAAAAAATTAAGAGATGTGGGGCTGAAACTGATTCGAAACGCCCACTATCCACAAGATCCCGCTTTTATGGATGCTTGTGACGAACTGGGACTCTTTGTTATTGTAAACACTCCAGGTTGGCAATTTTGGAACAACGCCCCAAGTTTTGAGCAATTGGTTTATAACGATATTCGAAATATGGTTCGCAGAGACCGCAACAGACCTAGTATTTGGTTATGGGAACCTATTTTAAATGAAACTTGGTATCCGGATGCCTTTGCATTAAATACAAAAAATGTCGTTGAGCAGGAGATGCAAGGTGGAACAGCATACACTGCCAGTGATTTGGAAGCAAAAGGGAGTGAACATTTTCCCGTTCAATTCACTTATCCACTAGATGAAAAGGAAATTGATCCCAACAAAAATTATTATACCAGAGAGTGGGGTGACAATGTAGATGATTGGAATTCGCATAATTCACCAAGTCGTGTGCACAGAAGTTGGGGCGAAAAACCGATGTTGGTTCAAGCTATGCATTATTCTAATCCTCTTTATTCTTACATCAGCTATAATTCCTTATATAAAACAAGTTCACAGCATATGGGTGGTGCTTTATGGCATTCATTCGATCATCAAAGAGGGTATCATCCAGATCCGTTTTATGGTGGAATTATGGATGCCTATCGTCAGCCTAAATATTCTTATCAGATGTTTAAAGCGCAAAGAAGCCCCGAAAAAACTGCTATTATTGCTGAAACTGGGCCAATGGTGTATATAGCTAATGAAATGACTCCCTTTAGTGGTAGTGATGTGGTGGTATTTTCTAATTGTGATGAAGTAAAACTAAAAGTTTTTAAAAACGGAAAAGAGTTTATTCATAAAAAAGACAAAGCTGAAAAAGGAATGCCTTCACCACCAATTGTGTTTAAAGATGTCTATCATTTTTTAGATATTAAAGCGCTGCATCGTAATAAAAAGGAAAGAGAGGCTTATTTGGTAGTAGAAGGTTTAATGAATGGAAAGGTTGTAGCTACAGACACAGTTCGTTCAGCATTAAGACCAGAAAAAATTGTATTATCGATAGACAATGAAGGTGTTGATTTAAAAGCAGACGGATCTGACTTTGTAACGGTAATAGCAGCAGTTACGGATAAACAAGGAAATGTGAAACGTTTAAACAATAGCATTATTAAATTTGAAATTTCAGGCGAAGGTTCAATTATTGGTGATGAAGCATTTATCGCAAATCCAAAACAACTAAACTGGGGAACAGCACCAATACTGGTTCAAAGCAGCACTAATCCAGGTACTATCACAATCAAGGCTTCTATGTTTTACAAAGGAACTTTAAAACCAATTGCTGGAGAAATCACCCTTAACAGTGTGCCGACAAACGATGTTCTATTATATGATAAAAGGGAACTGGAAGCAAAAAAGGATAATAAATTAATAAGCAGCGAAAAAAGCTCCAATAGTGTAAATAATAAAATAGAAATCGAGCTTAAAAAAGTCAAAAAAGAATTGCATGATTTGAAGCTTAAAACTGTTGAAAAACAGCAGGAAGAGTTTGGCGAGAAATCCAAAGAGGATTGATTAGAATATAACATAAACTATGTAATCCTATGTTTGCATAAACTAAGAAAAGATGTTTTTTAAGTAAATTTATATTGAAATTTTCAACAAAAGAAAGGGAAAGATAAAAACTAAGACTTGTCATTTGTCATAATAGACCGTTCGCAATGGTAGTTCCTTTCCCTCTCTGCTTTTGAACTTGGACAGTTCATTAGGCCATGAGCCTGTATTTAGGATTGATAAGTCAATAGCAGATTTCTTCCGTTTACTTTTTACCTAAAAACAAAGTTATGAAAAAAAACAAAAATCACATCGGTATTGACATATCAAAATTAAGTTTTGATGTAGCTATTAAAAATGAAAATGATAAGTATTTACATTTTAAGTTTAGCAATGATAGCAAAGGTTTTACAGAATTTATAAACTTGTTAGATCAGAATTTTAGCATTTGTGTAATGGAAGCCAGTGGTCCTTATTATTTAAAATTAGCAACTTATCTGTTTAATAAAAAGGTGTCTGTTTGTGTAATAAATCCTTTAGTTATTAGACGTTTTAGTCAAATGCGAATGTCACGAACTAAAACAGATAAAAAAGATGCCGTAATTATTGCTGAATATGGCAAGACTGAAAAACCAAATTTATGGGAACCTGAAGCAGATTATGTCTTGGAAATAAAACAAATGCAAGCTTTCGTAGAGCAAATGAATAAATCCAGAACGGGTTTTATAAGACAGCGAGAAGCTTTTAAACACAATACTGTAGAGGCTTTTGTATTAAATGAAAGTTTAGAAAAGATGATTAACTTAATAGAACCTGAAATAGCTCTTATTGAGGATAAAATGATTGCAATTATACACCATCATCACAATCAACTTTTTAAACAATTACAAAGTATACCAGGAATAGGAAGAAAAACTGCTATGCTGTTAATTGTAATAAGCGGTGGTTTTACTAAATTTGAGAATGCAAGACAATTGAGTTCTTACGTTGGGATAAGTCCTCGTATTTTTGAATCAGGAACAAGTGTAAAAGGAAAGTCGAGAATTTGCAAAATGGGTATGAGCAGAATAAGGGCAATGCTATATGTTTGCTCTTGGTCAGCTAAAAGATGTAATAATGCATGCAAGGAATTATACGATAGATTAATTGAGAAAGGAAAAGCAAAAAAAGTAGCTTTAATTGCTGTGGTAAATAAACTACTTAAACAAGCCTTTGCATTAGCATCAAAAAATGAATTTTATTTAGAAAATAATTGAAAATAAATTTGCTTTTAAACACAGTTCATTTCGACTGCGCTCTATGTGACAAAAAACAATTGGACTATTCTATAATAACGAAAGCATGAATCACTTCTTCTCGTAAACTCTCACATAGTCTACTAAAAATTGTTGTGGCAAAACGCTATCGTCTATGGGACCAGGCCAATTGGCTCCCATCGCCAAATTCAGCAACAAATAAAACGGTTTTCGAAACGGATTATCATCGCCTAAACCAGCCGAATCTACGGGAAAACTAAGGTATTTATTGTTATCGAAATAAATATCAATGGTTTTCTCATTCCATTCTATCGCATAAACATGGAAATCGTCTTCTAAATTTTCTGCAACAACTTTATTGCCATTTGATTTATTTGCCTTAGAATTGGGATCAGGATAGTGCATGGTTCCGTAAATGTCTTTTGGCTGATTACCAATGAATTCCATAATATCAATCTCACCACATTTAGGCCAACCTACTTCTGTTCTATTAGTTCCCATCATCCAGATTGCAGGCCAAATTCCACCGCCATGAGGAAGCTTGGCTTTGACCTCAATTCTTCCATATTTCCAACCTACTTTCCCAAGTGTATTGATACTTGCAGAAGTATATTGTGTAGTAGAATCTTTGGTTTTCCAAGTTGGATTTTCTTTAGAATAAAATTCATTTGGAAAGCTTTCCTTTCTACCTGTAATAGCTAAAACACCTTTGCTCACCCATACATTCTCTTTTCGGGCATTTGTATAATATTGTTGTTCATTATTCCTAATGTGTCCTACTTCATAGCTCCACTTTTTTGGATTTGGAAGTCCGGTATAATTAAACTCTTCTTTCCAAACTAATTTCCATTTCTCCTTTTTCTGTGCGTTTAAGGAAGTTGTTACAAGCAAGATTAAAATAAAAAATATGTTCGAAATAAAAAAATATGCTTTCTTGTTTAAAGAATTACTTAGATTCATCTTTTATTTTTTTATGTTTTTAAATACCCAAGGATAAAACGTTGGGCTATGCTAGGATAAAATGCCTCGCCTTTTTTTAAAAAATTCAACTTCATTTTGAAATTAAATGTTTTTATTACTTAATATTTTTGGATGATTAACACTTGTATTCACAATCAATTCTCCAAACAAAGTATTTGCCCAAGCAAACCATTTTCGTGTAAACTGCATTGCATCATCTTTATGAAAAGATTCATGCATGAAACCGGTATTGGCGTGGGTTTTTATCAAGGTGCTAATGCAATTTGTTATTTCATTTTCATCGACACTAGTTATGGCTCTTAGAATAATACTCATTGGCCAAATTGTATCGGCGCCCGTGTGTGGTCCTCCAACACCCTCGCCAGCTTTTCCTTTGTAGAAAAATGGGTTGTTTTCTGAAAGCACTAACTTTCTTGTATTGAGATACAATTCATCATCAGGAGCAATCGCCCCTAAATAGGGTAAGGACAATATTGAAGGCACATTGGCATCGTCCATCATGTGGAAACTACCGTAGCCATTTACTTCAAAAGCTATGATTTTTCCAAATTTAGGATGAACAATAATTCCTTGTTCTTGTAGTCCTTTTTCTACTTGTTGTTTTAATTCATTGGCTTTAAACACCATCTCATCATCCTTTAGTTTAGGTGACGAAAACATACCGACTAAATAACCCAATACTTCAATAGCAAACATATTACTTGGAATTAAAAAGCCAAACAGTGTACTATCATCACTTGGTCTAAAAGTAGAAACGATTAATCCGCACGGTTTTATAGGATAGCCATAACCGCTCAAAGGAACACCGTCTGTTGCCCAAGCAGTGTTTCGCTGAAAAGTGTACGGCCCTTTGTTTTCCCATCGTTGTTGCTCTTTGAATGTTTGTAAAACGAGCTCCATCGCTTTTTTCCAATCAGCATCAAACATACTAATATCACCCGTTTTTTTCCAATATTCATGCGCCAATCGAATAGGATAACACAAACTATCAATTTCCCATTTGCGTTCATGAATTCCCGGCTGCATTTGCGTAATATCGTCTTTCCATTCACTTATCTCATTAAAATCCTTATAAAAAGCATTTGCATATGGATCTAGCAAAATACATTTTGTCTGACGGTTAATTACTCCTTTTATAAGTTCACGAAGTTTAGCATCTTCTTTTACAAAAGGAAGGTAAGGCCAAATTTGAGCTGTACTATCGCGTAGCCACATCGCATCAATATCACCTGTAATAACATAAGTGTCAGGTTTGCCATCTATAATCTCAAAATCGACTGTAGTGTCTAAAGTATTAGGAAAACAGTTTTCAAACAACCAAGCCAATTCAGGATTTGCTATTTGTTTTTTGATTCGGACGATGGCAGCTTCAATAGCTTTACTCGTGAATTTTCTTTGTGCCAATGGAGGTCTGTTACTTACAAAATCTTTCATTGGAAAATTAAAAACGCTGGACTCTGAAGCGAAAACTTGCGATTGCATGGCTACTAAACCTGCCGATAAAATTCCGGTGTTTTTGATAAACTTTCTACGTGATTGCATAGTATACTATTTTTTTTGAACTGAATAGGAATAAGGATAACTTGTTGCTGAAGTTCCTCTTTTCTGGTTAGGTGTACTTATCATTTTAAAGTCTAAAGTGGCTCCTTGGAGTAAATCAAAGTGATTGAGATAGTTTTTGGTATATGTCGAATTATTCCATTTCAATTCCTCCACATATTTATTGGCATCCGAATTAGCATCAGCATTTATGATTAACTGTTTGCCATTTTCTAAATTAAGAGTTACTTTCTTAAACAATGGTGCTCCCAAGACATATTCTTCCGTAGCGGGACAAACGGGATAAAAACCCATTGCAGAAAAAACGTACCAAGCTGAAGTTTGTCCATTATCCTCATCACCACAATACCCATCAGGTTCTGGTTTGTACAAACGGTTCATTACTTCTCTAGACCAATACTGTGTTTTCCAGGGCTGACCTGCGTAATTGTACAAATAAATCATGTGTTGAATAGGTTGGTTCCCATGAGCGTATTGCCCCATATTCATAATTTGCATTTCTCGAATTTCATGAATTACTGAGCCATAATAACTTTCGTCAAAAATTGGAGGCATAGTAAATACCGAATCTAATTTATTTGTGAATTTAGTTTCACCGCCCATTAAGTCAATCAATCCTTGAATATCGTGAAAAACACTCCAGCTGTAGTGCCAACTGTTTCCTTCGGTAAAGGCATCGCCCCATTTGAATGGATTAAAATCAACAGGAAAACTGCCGTCTTTATTCCTACCGCTCATTAGCCCAACGGATGGATTAAAAAGATCTTTATAGTTCATCATTCGTTTTTCGAACAAATTGATTTCCTTTTTAGGACGTTTTAGGGCTTTCGCCAATTTCCAAATCGCAAAATCATCGTAAGCATACTCTAATGTTCGCGCCGCACTTTCATCAATCTTAACATCATAAGGAACATAGCCTAAAGTATTGTAGTATTGCACTCCTTTTCTTCCAACCGCATCCATTGGTCCTTCATTATTCGCCCCATTTAACAATGCTTTGTACAAGGTATCAATGTCATAACCACGTAATCCTTTTATGTAAGCATCTGAAACTACTGAGGCCGAATTATTCCCTACCATTACATTTCTAAATCCCGGACTTGACCATTCCGGCAAAAAACCACCTTCTTTATAATCGTTAATCAATCCTTCCTGCATTTCTTTATTTATAGAAGGATACACTAGATTCAACAATGGATATAAGGCACGAAACGTATCCCAGAAACCGGTTCCTGCATACATATAACCTGGCAAAACTTTTCCATTGTATGGACTGTAGTGCACTATTTTTCCGGCAGCATCTATCTCATAATGTTTTTGAGGAAAACAAACCGTTCGATACAAGCAAGAATAAAATGTTTGTAGTTGTTCGTCACTTCCTCCTTCAACTGCAAGTTTTCCTAAAACTTTATTCCATTCGTTTTTAGAATCTGTCATTGTTTGCTCAAAAGAAGCGATGCCTAATTCTGTGACTAAATTTAATTCGGCCTGTTCAAAACTAATAAAGGACGAAGCGACTTTTACATTGATTTTCTCTCCTTTTTTGGTTCGAAAACCAACTACTGCACCAACGTGATCATCAGTCAATTCCAATTTATTTTTCTCCAAAATCTTATCGTGCCAAGTATAATTGGTTGCAAAAGGTTTATCAAATAGCAACACAAAATAATTTTTGAAATTATCCGGAACTCCTTCACTATTTCGAGTCGTGTAACCAATAATTTTATTTTCGGAAGGAATTATTTTAATATACGACCCTTTATCAAAAGCATCAATAACGATTGAGGATTGTTCGTTTTCAGGGAAAGTAATCTGAAAATGAGCCGCTCTTTCGGTAGTAGTTATTTCAGTAGTTACATCATAATCAGCCAGATAAACACTATAATAATATGGTTTTACAATTTCAGCTTTGTGACTAAACCAGCTCGCTCTTTCCTGTTCAGTAAAAACTAACTTTCCAGTTACAGGCATAATCGAAAACTGTCCATAATCATTCATCCAAGGCGATGGCTGATGGGTTTGTTTGAAACCACGTATTTTTTCAGCAGTATACGTATAAATCCATCCGTCTCCCATTTCACCAGTTTGCGGGGTCCAAAAATTCATCCCCCAAGGTCTGGCAATAGCTGGATAGGTATTTCCATTAGAAAGACTGTGCACGGATTGTGTTCCCATTAAGGGGTTTACATAATCTACAGGATCTAAAATTTTATTTTGGGCGTTAGCGGCCAAGCCGAAAAAAAGCAAGCCGAAAAAAATCAAATTCTTTTTTCTCATCGTTATCTTCTTAATGAGTGTTATCAAGTAACACTTTCAGTTATTAATTAAATTTAAGTCCTATAAAAAATGAATCTGCAGCTTTCCTTATAAAGAAACCTTAACCAATACAGGCGCATGATCCGATAAAAAACACTTATTTAAAGTTTCAGCCAGTACTCCATATTTAAGTACTTTTATATTTTCACTTATAAAAACATAATCGATTAAAGGTCTTTCTGCAAAAGGGATTTTTCCAAATTCATGAAAAGACCAATCTGGACCATAAACTAATGAAGCCAATTTTTTAGAGTCAAAAAGTTTACTGTCTTTTGTTGGATTTACTATTCCCTGAACTACAGATGATTCAGGAACGGCATTAAAATCGCCCATTACAATTTGAGGCAGACCTTGACTCAATTCAGCCGATTTTTTTTGGATCAGTTTGACACTTTCTTCTCTGGCAATTGTACCGATATGATCAAAATGGGTATTTAGAACAAAAAACTTTTCTCCAGTTTCTTTGACTTTAAATTGTGCCCAAGTTGCAATACGCTCACAGGCGGCATCCCAGCCTTTTGAAGGTTTTTCCGGAGTTTCACTCAACCAAAAATAGCCCGACTTAATCAATGTAAACTTATTTTTTTTGTACAAAATTGGACTGTATTCTCCCTTTTCTTTTCCGTCTTCTCGACCTACGCCAATTACAGCATACTCTTGTAATTGGCCACTCATTTCTCTTAATTGATTTGATAGCACTTCCTGTAAACCTAGTACATCTACTTCCTGAAAACGAATTAGATTTACTACATTTTTTTTTCGAAATTTCCAGTTATTCAATCCATCATCTGGATTATCATAACGAATATTAAAAGTCATTACATTCAAATTCGTCCTTACCTTGGTCTGTGCCAACGTAGTTGCAAAAACAAAAAACAAACCTGAAACAAGCATAATTTTTCTCATAACATTAAATAACATTTTGGTGATTAAAAGAATTTTTCACTGAATCGAAAGGATATTTGTGAAAACCAACTCTTTCTGAGGCTGTTGGTTCGACTTTAAATTTATATTTATCCAATGAAACGCTGATTACGGTAAGACCCTTGAAGGCTATTTTACTGTATTTTGTAAACATTATTTTTAAAATTTAAACTACTAATAGCAACCAATCTTTTTCGTTACCTCATCTATACCTACAAGGTCTTGGAGGCCTTGAAGGATTGGCTGTCCTGTAAGGTTTATAGAGCCTTGTAGGTTTGTCTTGGCTAAACAACATTTAAAAAGCAAATAAAATAATAACTTACTAAAAATTTTACCCTTATTATTTACATCGATTAATGACCTCATACAAGGAAGTAACACTAATAACTGGTTTGCTTACTTTACCTTCAAACAAAATTTTCACCTCTTTTCCAGCTTCTAAATCAATATAATTATCACTTAACTTTCCGGTATAGCCTTCAATTTCTATATAGACATATTTGGCGGTTTGGGTAGCTTTTAAAGTAATCTCATTTCCTTTAATTTTCCAAGTTATATTTGGATTTTCCAATTTCATATTAATTGGACGGGTAAAATCGACCATTGGTTTCACATCGTCTCTATAGGCTTCTTTCACGGCGTACCAAGCAGCTTTGGGCTGACGATTGTAATAATCTGTAATACTCCAGCTAGCTACTGGCCAACAGTCATTCAATTGCCACAACAAAGTTCCCATATTATAAGGTTCCTTTGAGCGATGAACTCCAATGATGTTTTTGAACGAATAATGCTGCAAACACTGTGTTAAGTATGTATAATCCTTTACTGACCAAGTTTTCACATTTGTGGTGTCTTTAAAATAACGATGCAAATATGAATTTAATTTCAAAAAACCATTTCCTGCTTTTTGATGGGCCTTCAATACATCCGAATACAAATGGCGATCTTCCTCCAAGGTAATTTTTTTTGTCGTTGAATAATTCGGCATGGCTTGCATGCCGTATTCACTTACAAATCGGCCCGTTCTATTTTGCACGGCTTCAATATCCGCTAATCCCCACCAAGTTCCCCAGTAATGACTATCGCCTTCGGTATAACTTTTTTCTCTTCCCCAGCCAAATAACGGCGAACTACTTGTATAAGGTCTTGTAGGATCTACTTCCTTCACCCATTTTGGAATACTGTCTTGAAACAAACGAACATAATCTTTCCATAATTTGGTAGAATCCTGTTTGGACATTTTCATCGATTTTTGCCAGCCCCAGTTATTGAATGCTTCGTCAACTTCATTATTTCCACACCATAAAACAATACTCTTGTGATGACGCAAACGTTTTACTTGATATTTTACTTCTTCTCTTACATTATCAAAAAAAGCGTCGTCACCAGGAACCATTGCCCCAGCAAACATAAAGTCTTGCCATACATTGATGCCGTACTTATCACATAAATCATAAAAATAATCATCTTCATAAATACCTCCGCCCCACACACGAAGCATGTTCATATTGGCATCTTTGGCCATTTTAATTACTTTTTCATATTCCTTTTTTGTCACTCTCGAAAGTAAGGCATCCGAAGGGATATAATTAGCGCCTTTCATATACACTGGTTTGCCATCAATTTTAAAATAAAATGATTTCCCTATGCTGTCTGGCTGCTGTACTAATTCGACTTTACGACTCGGAACGTATTCTTTTTCTTTTGGTTTTTGATTGTAGCTTTCTAATCGTACTTCTTTCCAAACCCCGCAAGTTGTTAGTTTTGGTCCCCAATCCCAGCCAAAATGATATTGCGCTTTACGAACATAGGTGCGTGGATTATCTGGAATTACAAAGGGCAGGTCTTTTTTGGCCAATGAGTCTACTACGTTTTGTGCTGATTCAAATACAATTTTTAAACTGTTTTCACCTGAACGCAAGTACGGTTTGACATTGACTCTCCATTGACGAAACATATTGTCAGCTTTCAATACTAATTTCCCATTAAGATAAACGGTCGCATACGTATCTAACCCATCAAAAACTAATTCGGCATTTTTTTGCTTTAAAGTTGACGGACTCACTGAAAAAGAAGTTTTATATTCCCAATCCTTTTTTTCAATCCATTGCAGTTTTTCTTCGTTATCTCGGTAATACGGATCGGGAATCATTTTGTTATTCAACAAATCCGAATGTACTTCTCCTGGAACCGTTGCGGCATTCCATTTAGCAGTCCCTACTTGGCGAAACTCCCAACCGTTTGTTATGACAACTTTATTTATTTGAGCAGTAACTCCCAAAGAAAAATTGGTCAAACAAATGAACGTTAAACAATAAAAGCTATTTATATATTTCATTAGTATGCCATTTTAAAAAATTAAATAGTACTATGTAATCCGTGTATTTTTTAGTTCGTTTTACTTCAAACAAGCTATTTTTAACATCAAAGTGGTTGTTAAATAGTTATATGCTTTTGGTTTAGCAATTGATTGATAAAGAATTGTATTTAAAATTCCATCTTTTTTGTAGAATACTATTTCGTTTATACAAAAAAGAGAGAATTAAACCCATTCAAATAGTATCATTCACAAAGCTTCAAAGCTTGAGCCAATAACAATCCAAATTTAATAATAAAAATAAGCCGGGTAGTAACTACCCGACTCATTCCTAACTAACTCAAAACATTAACTTATTTATTGTTTTTTGGCCCACCAAAGTGGTGTAAATACGCTATCTGCACCACCTAAAAATCCTACTGCTTGATCATATCCTTTAGGATTTGAGTTTCTCAATCCCGAAGTATATCTCAATCGCTGCGGGAAGAAACTAACCTGATTACTCATGAAATTAGCGCTTGTTAAAGCAGGCAAGTTTACTAAAGGTTGCTCTACCGCAGGATTCTCAAAGAAAGGCAAACCTAATCTTCTATGATCATTCCATCCTTCCAACGGCAACCAAGGGGTTTGTGCGATGAATTTTTGAGTTATGATTTTTGTTAATAAATCATTCTTCACCGCACCACTTTTATACAAATCATTTTTAGGGTATAATATTGCTGCTACACCTGGAGTGCCTGTATAACCATCTACATAATCCATGGCATGGTCAGTAGGTGGCTCTGCGGTATGACTCCAACTTACTGAAGTTCCTGCTCTATTGTAATCCTCAGAAGCTAAATAAGCACTTAGATGAGACGAAACGCCCCAATAAGCAAAATTCGCTTTCACACCTTCTTCATAGGCAGACTTACCAGTCATTGGAACTGTCCAGCCTTTAACAGCAGCTTCTGCTAACAAAAAGTACGTTTCCCATGAAGCAAAAAAGATACGTTGGCTCTTACTTGCTCTAAATGCTTGAGATAAACCTGGCATTGTACCATTGAAAGCTCGTACTTCATTTGTACTTGCCATTGGACCCCAGTTACCTACAGCAAAAGCATTCCAAGTATTTGTAGCGTCGATAGTTTTTACCACTGTACCACTTGCATCTTTTAAATTTCTACTTGTAGTTTTTGAGCTATTATCCCAAGAAGGATAAGGCGAAAAATTAGGGTTAGTAAAATCTCCAGGAATACTAAATGTTTTATATGCACGAGGGTCTATCTTATTTGGCAAACCATCCAACCAATACCCTGCTGCAGGTTCGTTCGTTTTCGTTGCAAAATGATTGGCAAATTTTAATCCTATATAATTAGCTGGTTTGACACTTGCGTGAAAAGAGCTAGCCAACTGATCTGTTGATTTTACACCACCCAAACCGATATATAGGTTGTTTAAAGTTACAGAAATGATTTGTGAATTCCATTCACGGCTCATCACTCCAGTCAAATCATCCCATCCTGGTTTTTCTTGTACTTGAAAAGTATCTGCAGCATCTTTTAATAAGTCACCCGCAGCAGCAGCCTCAAATTCTTGTTTTGCTTTAGCTGGATCAACTTCAGACAAACGCATTGCTAAACGAAGACGCATTGAATTTGCATATTTTCTCCACTTTACATAATTGTATTGAAACGCAGGATCTTCTTTCTTTAAAAAATCAGGATTCGTAACCGAAACGTCTAATTTTTCAGAAGCATCTTTAAGTTCTGCTAACAAGAAATAATAAACGTCTTTCAAATTGTTAAATTCTGGATTTTTACCTTGAAAGGCCTCAATGGCAATAGGTCCAAAGTTATCTGCAAGTTCACTCATCAAATAAGCTCTCCAAATACGTGCCACTTGTTTTAGATTTCCTGAATACGGTTTTACAATTCCTTTGGCTTGTTGTTCGTCAGCTATTTGTATTGCAGTATTCACGGCATTCAACCAGTTTGCAGAACTATTGTAATAGGCACTGGACCAACCATCATCATAACTACCACCAGATATACCAGTACTTAACATTTGATGTCCAGCTGTTTTCCAATAAAGTACAAATGATCTTTCGGCTACATCCGGATTCATTTGTGCACCAATTATAGAGTTGTTTATGAAATACTCTACCTGTACTTGATCAGCATTAGCGGCAGTAGGGTTTACGTTTATTTCGTCGAAATTATCGCAGGAGCTTAGCATAGCTACCATTGCTAAAACCAAACTTGATTTTTTTACTATATTTTTCATGATTAAAATTTTATAATTGATTAAAAGCTCAATGCAAGGTTCACCAAGAAAGTACGAACAGTTGGTGATGCTCCGTTCTCAAAACCTACAGCATTTGAACCAGTTGCAAATACAGATTCAGGATCAAGTCCATTCATGTGACTTTTCATCATCCATACATTATTACAAGACACACCGATTTTTGCTTTTTGGATCGCTGTTTTAGATAGGAATTTTGCAGGAAAATCATAATTGAATTGAACATTTCTTAAACGAATGTTACTGGCATCGTATATATTAGCCTCCGTAATACCTAGATTTCCAGAACCTGCTACTCTACTCCAATACAATTGAGGAGTTACCGCTGTCGTATTTGGCACATAACCACTACCACTCGCAACCACACCATTTGCAATGATATTTTCTCTTAATCCATTTACTACCGTTTGAGATGCTGTTCCGCTTTGTTGCATGTCAGCAAGCGTTCCTGAGAACATTTGCCCACCAAATCTAGCATCAATCAAGAACGCCATAGAAAACCCTTTGTAGCCAAATGTGTTTGTTAATCCAAGCATTGCTTTAGCTTGTTGATTTCCTAAACTTACAGCAGGACCACTAGCCGCTTGCGGTAATCCGTCAGCACCAATTATTAATTGTCCGAATGAAGGACTGGTTGCATCCGTAACTCTTAAAAATTTACTACCATAGATTTCTCCATATAATTTTCCTGTTTCGGCTATTACTTTAATATTATCAAACCCTCCGATTGGATATACAGAAACCTCATCGGTTAGTGAAACAATTTTGTTTCTATTGGTCGAGAAGTTTGCCGAAATATTCCAAAGTACTGAATTTGGATTCGTTAATATTTTTCCATCAACTACTAATTCTACCCCTTTGTTTTGAATATCACCCGCATTAACTATTTTTGAGTTATAACCACTCAATGGATCCATAGGAAGATTGATCAACTGATTAGTTGCATTCGATTTGTAAAAAGTAACATCAATTCCAAATCTACTTTTTAAGAAACGCATCTCTGCACCAAATTCAGTTGACTTTATTAACTCACTTACAACATTTTCATTATACAAAACATTCCCTCTTGAAGCTGTAGTGTTTCCATTAGGATCCTTACCAATACCATATAAATTATATAATTTGTATGGGTCTAAATCATTACCAACTGATGCGTAACTAGCTCTTAATTTACCGTAAGTAAACCATTCAGGCAACTCTTTGTTCATAGATGCAAACATATCTGTAAACACATAAGAAAGACTTACTGAAGGATAAAAGAAAGAACGGTTTTTCTTGCTTAATGCTGATGACCAATCGTTTCTAAAAGTAGCATCTAGATATAAATAGCCATCATAACTCAACTGAGCTGAACCAAAAAGAGAATTAATTGCTTTTTTACTAAACGATTCGCTTACACTTGGGTTTCCTTCGGCATTATTTATAGTGAATAAATTAGGCACCACCAATTGGCCTGCACTCGCACCTATTGAAGACGACTTACGCGCCATAAGGTTTCCTCCAAGAGTAGCCATACCGCCAAATTTACCAAACAAATCATCTTTTTTAGCGATCAATAAACCTTGATAATTAGTTTCGGTATAGGTGCTTTTTCCTAAACTGTATCTACCAGAAGCAGTCATAGGACTACCAGCGTATGTTCTAGCATTAGAATTGTTAGTATACATATCGGCTCCTGCTTTAATTTCGGCAGTCAACCAGTTAGTAGCCTCATATTTTAAAGATGCATTCATCATGAAACGATCTCTAACGTCTTCGTTTACATTGTATTTACTAGCCCAGTATGGGTTTACCCCGCTTCCGCCACCAAACCAAATCATATTTCCATTAGCATCAGTTGCGTCTCGAAACTGCGTAATATCAACTGATCTTGGAAAAAGATTTAACAAATAAAACGGATTGGTGCCATTAGGTCCACCTACTGTTCTATTGTTTGCTTTTGCATTAGTATATTGAAATTTAGTATCGGCTGTCCAACGGTCAGTATCTCCAAATTTCGTTACTGCTCTGGCTAGTAAGTTTGTTCGACCCAATTTAGCACCAGGAACCATACTTTGATCTTCCATTCGGTTTACCGAGGTGTAAATAGATGTTTTCTGGATCGATTGTTGAAACGAAATACTGTTGTTTTTAGTAATGCCACTAGCGCTAAAATAGTTCCCTACGTTATCATGAGAAGCTAATGGCTCAGTAACACCATTCCAATTTACCAAACTTTGTCCTGCAATTTTTGGTCCCCAACTTGAATTAGAACGTGCGTCAGATATGTTATCAGAACCTTGTCCGAAATCGCTTTGTTGTTTTGGTCTTGTAAAAATACTCTCAAATCCTACAGAAGACGTAAAAGTAATTCCTAATCCTTTTTGTTTTTTCCCTGTTTTAGTAGTAATTAAAATTACACCATTTCCCGCTCTAGATCCATAAAGAGCCGCAGCTGAAGGTCCTTTTAATACGGAAAGGCTTTCAATGTCTTCCGAATTCAAATCCGAAATACCGTTCCCCATATCAAGGCTTGGGTTCCAGTAATCATTATTAGAAGCTCCAGTAAAATTGTCCATTGGCACACCATCTACAACAATAAGTGGTTGGTTATCTCCAGTTAAAGAGTTAAAACCTCTTAATACTAATTTTGAAGATCCTCCTGGACCGGCACTAGAACGAACTACTTGCAATCCAGCTACTTTTCCCGTTAAAGCATTAGCTAAATTGGGCTCTCTCGCTTCTACTAGGCTAGTTCCCTTAATCTCCTGAACGGCGTAACCTAAGGATTTTTTTTGTTTTTTAATCCCCAAAGCGGTAACGACTACCTCTCCTAATTCTTGTGTACTTTCTGCTAGTACAATAGTTACGTTACGCTGATCTGCAGCAACTTCCACTGTTTTTGACACAAAGCCAATTGAGGATACTGCTAGGATTGCTTTTCCTGCAGGAACACTTACAGTAAATTTCCCCTCAGCATCTGTGATTGTACTAATCGATACTCCTTTTACCTTTACGGTAGCGGAAACAACAACTTTGTTGTCCGCATCTGCGACTACGCCTGTTACAGATCTGTTTTGAGCAACTGCACTAAAGCAGCTAATCATAACTAATCCCAACACTGCTAAAATTCGTTTCATAAGCATTTGTTTTTTGTTTTGGTTAGTAAAGTATTAATTAAAATTTGAACTCAATTTAAATGCATAATGTCATATTAAAGCTATTTTCAACTACATAACTATTTTTTAAATAATTCACTAAATCGTTTTAGCAAATTGATAAAAAAATAGAAAATCTGATTCTGAGAAAAACTTTAATTCTAATTATACGGATTCTCTAATTACTAATTTCCCTTTTTGCAGTACCTTCTCTACTACAAAATCATTTTCATTCACCATCTGCTGCATAAGCAACTCTACTGCCTTAACCGCAATATCATTTATAGGTTGCTCCACTATTGTTATTGTTGGCGAATGCAATTTAAAACTATAATGATCATCATAACTAATAACAGACAAATCTGCTGGTATTTTAACCCCCATTCGATGAAAAGCCTGAAGTCCAGCGAGGCCCAAATAATTAGCTAAAAAAAGGACTCCATCGATCTTTTTGTTAGCGTTAAAAAAACGGGTTAGTTCTTCCACTTTTTCCTCTTCTGTACTATGGTAATCTAAATGAAGAACCAAACTTTCATTATAAATCCCTGCTTTCTTCATGGCGTCAACGTAACCGTTTTCTCTTAATTGCATTTGAATCATGCCTGAATTATTATTGATAAGTGCAATAGTAGAACGACCCTTTTCTATCAAAAACTCTGTTGCATTATATGCTCCATCATAATTATCCATAACCACGTGGCTAACATTTTGTCTGGGAAAATACCTGTCTATTAAAACAACTGGTATTTTCATTTTCAATAGTTGATCGACACTTTTTTCTAAACCTTCCGTTGGCGTTATTATAAAACCATCCACATTTGCTTGCAAAAGACTTTGTACTAACTCTGCTGAACGTTCTTCGTTATTATCTGTACTACAATAAAAAACTCTATACCCTAGTTTCCCAGCTTCTTCTTCTATTATTTTGGCAAGAACTGCAAAAAACTGATTAGAAATATTCTCAACAATAAGACCGATTGACCGTGTTTTTCCAGTCCTTAAACTGGTAGCAGTCATATTAGGTCTGTAATTTAGTTTTTCAACTACATCTTGTACTTTTTTTATGACGGCTGCGCTAATGCCCATTTTTTCACCTTTATCATTAAGAACGAAAGAAACGGTAGATATTGACACTCTTGCCTCCATTGCTATATCCTTAATGGTAATCTTCTTCATGTGTAGTGGTATTTAATTCTAAATTGCATTACGAAAATAAATAAAAAATATTTACTAAATCGTTTTTGTAGATTTATTTTTTAATTATTTGTTATTTTTAAGTTAATAAAATATTAAAAAACCAGCAACAACAAGCATCTAAATTAGAAATCCCATATAAAAATTAGAAAACACAACGCTTAATTGATTGTGATGCTTTTTCACATCTTGCAACTTAAATTTAGTTTACAGCAAAAAACTGCTTGATTGAGCCCTAAATATTAAATAGTCTCACTTGTTTAATTCATTTTTTCAAGGCATAAAAAAACCCAAAACAAACGTTTTGGGCTTCCTATAAAAACAACACCACTATAAATTCAACGCATTATATTTACACGTTTTCATAATTCAATTAAAAGCGAATTGACAAAGCTAACCCATTAACAAAGCGCTAATTATACTTAGTTACAAATATTTACCATTTAATAATGACGCTACCCCAAGTAAAACCACTTCCAAAAGCAGCTAGAACTACAGTATCTCCAGATTTTATCTTTCCTTTTTCCCATGCTTCGGTCAAAGCAATTGGAATAGAGGCTGCGGTCGTATTTCCGTATTTCTGAATATTATTATACACTTGATCGTCTGTCAAGCCGAATTTCTTTTGAATAAACTGAGAGATTCTCAAATTTGCTTGATGCGGAATCAACATATCAATATCTGAAACCTCTAAATTATTAGCTTGCAATCCTTCATTAATTACTTCACTAAAACGGACTACTGCATTTTTAAATACAAATTGACCATTCATGTAAGGGAAATAACTTTCGTCATCAGGATCGTTATCCGCTAGAATATCTGACACCCATCGACCTCCCATTCCTGGAGCTTTTAGCACTAATTCCTCAGCATGTTGTCCCTCAGAATGTAAATGCGTGGATAAAATCCCTTTAGTCAAATCTTCTTCTCTACTCAAAACTGCTGCTCCTGCACCATCTCCAAAAATAACCGAAACGCCACGTCCACGTGTTGTCATATCCAATCCGGTAGAATGCACTTCCGATCCAATAACCAATATGTTTTTATACATTCCAGTCTTGATGTATTGATCCGCAACGGATAAAGCATAGACAAAACCAGAACATTGGTTTCTTACGTCTAATGCTCCAATAGTTCTAAGTCCTAAATCCCGTTGAACTAAAACCCCAGGTCCTGGAAAATAATAATCAGGACTCAAAGTCGCAAAAACTATAAAATCGATATCTTCCTTAGCTACTCCAGAGCGCTCAATAGCAATTTCAGCTGCTTTTACTCCCATTGATGTAGTAGTATCTTCTCCTTTTATGATGTGACGGCGTTCTTGGATTCCCGTTCTTTCTTGAATCCACTCGTCATTGGTATCAATAATTTTAGACAAATCGTCATTAGTGACCACATTTTCTGGAACATAATAACCCAGTCCTGCTATTTTTGAATGATACATAGTGCTGTTATTTTATTAAAGTACAAATGCAAATTTATATATACTTTAAAATATTAGGTTATAAAAACACTCTTTTTTTTTATCGATTTAAATTTTTCATTCCACTTGAATTACTTTAGCGTTCCTATGCTACATAAAATTCACTTAAAAAAAATAAAAGCAAAATCGCAATGAAGGGCAACCAATTAAGTTAAAAATAAAGATTTGTTTCTAAATGTAACAACATTAAGCTATTTTAGACCCATAATTAAGACTATAGTTCTCATTTAAATCATTCAAACTATGAAATTAAAAATTCCATTTTTTCTATTTCTAGGCCTAAGTTTATCCACTTTTGCTCAAGAAAACCTAACGTATCAAAAACCTTCGCAATCCATATTGGATTTGGCTGATTATGAAAGAGCACCTTCAGTATCCATGGATACTAAAAAAGAATACATGCTGTTGACCTATAGAAACACCTATAAATCACTAGATGATTTAAATCAGGAAGAATTGCGTTTAGGCGGATTACGTATCAATCCCATCACAAATATTTCCAGTACCGTTACGTATGTAAACAACTTGAAATTGCGCAAAATAAAAGACTCAAACGAAGTGCAGGTAATTGGATTACCAATGAATCCTCGCATCAGTAATATCGCTTGGTCACCAAATGACAAAAAAATCTCATTTTCCCATACTGCAGCTTCAGGAGTTGAACTTTGGGTTATAGATGTTGCTTCGGCGAAAGCCACTAAATTGACAGCCGCTACGGTAAATGCAAATTTAGGAAGTCCGTTTAGCTGGATGAATGACAACGAGACCCTATTGGTAAAAATGTTGCCAAAAAACAGAGCCCCACTTTTAGATGCTAAAAAAGATTTACCAACTGGCCCGATAATTTCTAATGCTGATGGTGTAAAATCCCAAAACAGAACGTATCCGGACATGTTGAAAAACAAGAATGACGAAATCAATTTTGAGAACGTTATGACTTCTGAATTGTACAAGGTAAATCTGGACGGAACCGCAACCTTATTCAAAAATGCAGCCATGTATGCTGGGGAAAGTTTTTCGCCTGATGGCAATTATTTAATGCTAAACACGATTCAAAAACCATTTTCATACATTGTACCCTTGAATCGTTTTCCAATACAATCCGTAGTGTATGACAAAGCTGGAAACGAAGTAAAAGTAGTGAATAAAGTACCGCTAACCGAAATCATTCCTAAAGGATTTATGGCGGTTCGCAAAGGAAAAAGGAACATGAGCTGGAGAGCAGACAAGCCAGCAACATTAGCTTATGTGGAAGCTCTAGACGGTGGCGACCCAGCAAACAAAGTGGAATTCAGAGACGAGATTTTTCTTTGGAACGCTCCTTTTGATGCAGCAGCCACTTCATTGGTAAAAACACCACAACGTTACGACCGAATAATTTGGGGAAATGACAACGTGGCCATAATTTCTGATGAATGGTACGACACGCGAAATACCAAAACGTATGTAATCAATCCATCAAATCCAAGTCAGGGTCCAAAAGTAATTTTTGACAGAAACGCTCAAGATGCGTATTCCGACCCAGGAAATTTTGAAACTCGAAAAAACCAATACAACAGATATGTTTTGGCAATCGAAAATGACAATGCCTATCTTATTGGAAACGGATTTACTAAAAACGGACAATTTCCTTTTATTAGTGAATTTAATTTAAAAACATTGCAAACCAATCGTTTGTATACCTCAACTTACAAAGACAAAAAAGAAGATTTACTAGAGATTGAAGACTTCAAAAAAGGAACCGTTTTAGTGCAAATCCAGTCTAAAAACGAGTATCCTAATTATTACCTTAGAAACTTCAAACAAAAAAATAAACTGACGCCAATTACAGCTTTCAAAAATCCTTTTGAAAGCATCAAAAACGTAAATAAAGAAGTAATTAAATACAAACGTAAAGATGGTGTCGAATTATCCGGGACGTTATATTTACCTGTAGGGTATGACAACGTTAAAAAAGAGAAAATGCCATTACTGATTTGGGCCTATCCAGCGGAATACAAAGACAAAAATTCAGCAGGACAAGTCACTCAAAACCCAAACGAATTCACGTTTCCTAGTTATGGTTCTTTCATCTATTGGGTAACCAAAGGCTATGTAGTTCTTGATGACGCTGCTTTTCCTATTA
>JAGOJA010000082.1:10489-12977 GCA_017995345.1 Flavobacterium sp. | reverse complement strand
CTAAAATAGTCTTATAACCCAAATCCCTAGCCCTGATGGCAGTGGAAATCCTCCCGTTTTTTTCGGGAGATTGCAACGTACAGCAGGAAAAAGCTCCTAATAAAAAGTTAATCGAAGAAATTATTTGAAAATCGTAAATCGTAAATCGCAAATCATAACTACCTTTGCACCATTAAAAAAATTCATACTATGAACATACAAAATATCCCACAAATCAAACATACTGAAAGTGGAAACTTCTTTCTTCTTGCTGGTCCTTGTGCCATTGAAAGTGAAGAAATGGCGATGCGAATTGCTGAGAAATTAGTTGGTATTACTGATAATTTACAAATCCCTTTTGTTTTTAAAGGATCATTCAAGAAAGCGAATCGCTCTAGAATTGACAGTTTTTCAGGAATTGGAGATGAGAAAGCACTTAAAATCCTTAGAAAAGTTTCGGAAACATTTAAAGTTCCTACCGTTACTGACATTCACACGAATGAAGATGCGGATATGGCAGCACAATATGTTGATGTTTTACAAATTCCTGCTTTTCTAGTGCGTCAAACTGATTTAGTCGTGGCTGCTGCCAATACTGGAAAAGTAGTCAACTTGAAGAAAGGACAATTTATGAGTCCGGAAAGTATGAAACATGCGGTTCAGAAAGTATTGGATTGTAATAATCAAAATGTGATGGTTACGGATAGAGGAACGATGTTTGGTTACCAAGATATGATTGTTGATTTCAGAGGAATTCCTACGATGCAACAATACGCAACTACTGTCCTTGATGTGACACACTCACTGCAACAACCCAACCAAACGGCTGGTGTAACTGGCGGAAGGCCAGATATGATTGAAACAATTGCCAAAGCTGGTATTGCTGTAGGTGTTGATGGAATTTTTATCGAAACCCATTTTGATCCTGCTAATGCAAAAAGTGATGGTGCTAATATGCTGCATTTGGATTATTTTGAAGATTTAATGACCAAGTTAGTAGCGATTAGAAAAACAATAAATACATTTTAATTTTAATACAAAAGTTCATTGAAAACTAAATTTTTATTTTTCGTCTTGTTCGGTTTTTCATTACACTCCTTTGCTCAAGAAGAAATTAAAACGCAAAAATATACCGAACATAACAAAGGAAAATTCTTTGTTTCATGGGGAGGTAACAGAGAAAGTTATTCCAAATCTGATGTGACTTTCAAAGGGAAAGATTATAATTTTACGGTTGATAATATGACCGCACACGATAAACCAAAAGGATGGCATGTTGATTACATAAATCCTATGAGGATCACTATTCCTCAAACTAATTTTAGATTAGGGTATTTTATATCAGACCATTATAGTGTTGCTATAGGTGTGGATCACATGAAGTATGTTATGAGTCAAGGTCAAACTGCGAATGTTACAGGTTCTATTAATTTACCAATTGGCGATGCTGGTGCTATACATAATGGTATTTACAACAATACGCCCGTTGATTTTACTGACAAAACGTTCTTAACTTTTGAACATACAGATGGTTTAAACTACGTAAATACCGAAGTTTCAAGACACGATGACATTTCGAAGTTCTTTGGACTTCCTAATACTGATAAGGTTCAAATTAACGTAACGGAAGGTGTTGGTTTTGGTTTTTTATATCCTAAAACAAATACCATGTTATTAGGAAAAGAACGTCATGATGATTTTCATGTTTCGGGTTTCGGAGCCTCGTTGAAAGCAGGATTGAATGTTACTTTTTTCAAACATTTTTATATTCAAGGAGAACTTAAAGGCGGCTATATTAATATGCAGAATATTAGGACTACAACAAGTAGTGAAGATAGTGCTTCACAGGATTTCTTCTTTTTCCAACGAATAATTGCTGTTGGAGGAATATTTAAAATATAAATAGCATCTAAATAATACAAAGCGAGGCTGTCTGTAAAATGACAGCCTCGCTTTGTTTAACCCATTTTCTTATTTCTCTGAAAGAGAAGTGTGAGTTTTTATTGCAAATTTATTTGCACCATAGCTTTATTACAAATAATTATTAGTTAAATTTGGATAATAAGTTGTTCTACCAAAAGAACAAAACTAAACAATTCAAAAAATTTGTATTGGTCTAAAAGCACAATAACAAACAACTTTTAAACTCGATGACTCTAAAAAAAGAAAATCCTGATTCAGAAGGAGCCTATCACTTTGATAATTTTTTTAATATCTCTGATGATTTTATTTGTATAGCAGGATTTGACGGCTATTTTAAAAGAATAAACCCCGCTGTTTCAAAACTATTAGGTTTTACAGATGAGGAATTGTATGCTAGACCCGTTATTAGTTTTGTATACGAAGCAGACCGTAAAAACACAATGGAAACTAGAGAACAAATATATAATAACAAGCCTCTTTTAAATTTTGAAAATCGGTATTTGACTAAAAGTGGGGAAATTGTTTGGTTATCTTGGACATCAATGCCTCTAGATTCTGAAAAATTAGTCTATGCAATTGCAAAAAA
>JAGOJA010000082.1:0-10389 GCA_017995345.1 Flavobacterium sp. | reverse complement strand
TATATAATAACAAGCCTCTTTTAAATTTTGAAAATCGGTATTTGACTAAAAGTGGGGAAATTGTTTGGTTATCTTGGACATCAATGCCTCTAGATTCTGAAAAATTAGTCTATGCAATTGCAAAAAACATAACTCATAAAAAAAGAGTAGAAGAAGAACGAAATTTACTTCTTGCCAATCTTACACAAATTAATAAGGAACTCACCGTTTTATCGCACAAAACTTCCCATGATTTAAAGTCTCCTATTAATAACATGCTTTCGGTGTTTAGTCTTATTGATGTTTCTAAAATCAATGATCCGGAAACATTAGAACTGATTAACATTCTTAAATTGACCAGTGAAAATTTAAAACAAACTTTAAACGACTCAATTGATGAATTAGTAGAAAATGAGAATGTAAACACTCAAATTGAAGACGTAAATCTGAAAGAATCACTTGATGAAGTTCTTGTTTCCATAAATTCTTTGGTACGCGATTCAAAAGCAATTATTGATGTTGACTTTTCAGCTTTTGAGAATATTACTTTTAACAATTCGTATATCAAAAGTATTTTTCTAAATTTATTAACTAATTCGATTAAATATGCAAAACGGGATCATGCACCAGTTATTAAAATTCAATCTAGAAGAATTAATGGAATCAATCAGTTAACTTTTTCTGATGAAGGACAAGGCTTTGATATGGATAAGGTTCGAGATAAAATTTTTGGGTTGTATGAGAAATTTCATAGTAACAGCGACAGTAATGGCATAGGACTTTATTTAGTTTATAACCATATTACTAGTTTGGGTGGTCGAATTGCAGTAGAGAGCAAAATAAATGAAGGTGCTACATTCACTATTTCCTTCAAATATTGAATGTAGCACCTTGATAAATAGAACTTTATTTATTTTACAATACCATTTTGATCAACTAGGTAGATTAAAGAAGCCATTGCTGCTGCTCCTAGTTCTAATTCTCTTTTATTGACTGCGTCAAATGTATCATTTGCAGCATGATGGTGATCAAAATAGCGTTGTGAATCTGGCTGTAATCCAACCTTCACAATATGTTTGGATTGTAAAGGACCGATATCAACTCCAGAATGCCCTTTTACAAATTTATGAACTAAATAAGGTTCAAATAAAGTGGCCCAACTACTGATTTTACTGAAATTTGCTTCATCAGCTTCAATAGTAAAACCTCTTGGTGAAAAACCGCCTGAATCACTTTCTAAAGCAAAAATGTGGTTTTCATTATTTTTATTGGATTGTACTTCATATTCTATCCCGCCTCGAACACCGTTTTCTTCATTCATGAACAACACCACACGAAGCGTATTTTTAGGCTTATAGCCTATATTTTTGAAAATATTCAATACTTCCATACTTTGCACACATCCAGCGCCATCGTCATGAGATCCGTCTCCTAAATCCCAAGAGTCAAGGTGACCGCCAACAACCATTATCTTTTCAGGATGTTCAGAACCCGCTATTTCTCCTACCACATTATAGGATAAAACATCATCAAATGTTTCACAGGACTGTTTGAAATAAAACGGTGCATTAGGATTGTTTTTTAAACTTTTACTTAAAATTTCGGCTCCGTTTGTACTAATTGCAGCCGCAGGGATTCGTTGTTCTTTTGAAATTTCTCCATAATTAGTTGAACCAGTATGTGGGAAATCATCCAATCTCAAATTCATAGATCTAACAATTACGGCTAATGCCCCTAATTTTCCAGCTTCCCTAGCTCCAGAAGATCTTTGATCCACACAACTACCGTAGGCTTTGAAAGTTTCGATAAACTCAGGATTCATAGGCCTGTTAAAGAAAATAATTTTACCCTTCACTTTATCCGCACCTAATGCTGCTAATCCCTCTAAACTCTTTACTTCAAGCATAGGTGCTTGCAGTCCTTTTTTTGGCGTGGCCACTGAACCGCCCAGTGCGCATATTGGGAAAGTGATCTTTTGTTTCCCGATTTTTAAATAAGCGATTTCTTTTTCGCCCCGAACCCATTTGGGCACCATCACTTCCTGAAGATAAACCTTATCTAATCCTAGTGTTTCTAATTGAGATTTGGTATACAAAACCGCTTTCTCCGCTCCTACTGAACCCGATAATCGAGAGCCAATAGTATTGGATAAATGTTCCAACCAAGGATAACATTTGGCATTAGTCAAGGATGATTTATAAATTTCCTTTAAAGTTTGTTCGTCCTTTGTTTGTGCAAATACTGTGATTCCGCCAAATAAAAGTGCAGCTAAAACAATTGATTTTTTCATAATAAATTCAGGTCTTTTTTTTGAATTCTTCTTTAGAATCTTGGATTTGGTTAATGGAACAATTTCGGTATTATTAGTGAATATTTAATACACTATTCAGAATAGTTTAAAAAAGCCTCTGATTAAAGAAGCGTTTTCATAACTATTTATGGTTTTTTAATTCACCAATAATTCAAATACTTGATTGGCAATTTCAATTTCTTCATTGGTAGGAATGACCAATATTTTAGTTTTGGAATCTACTGTATTAATTTCTCGAATTTCCTTCGAACGCATTTCATTTTTGGACTCATCTAATTGAATCCCGAAATAATCCATGTCCGTACACACCAATTTTCTGATATAGGAAGAGTTTTCTCCAATTCCTGCTGTAAAAATAATAGCATCTAGCCCGTTTAAAACAGCGGTATAGGAACCAATATATTTCTTTATCCGATACGCATTCATGGCTAAAGCCAATTGACAATCCATATTTCCATTTTCGGCATTGGCTTCAATATCTCTCAAATCACTATAACCGGTAAGTCCTAGCATACCGCTTTGTTTTTGCAACATAGTATTTACGGCATCCAACGAGTATCCTAAAGAACTAACCAGATAAAAAATCACGGATTGATCTACATCTCCGCTTCGGGTTCCCATAATCAATCCGTTCATTGGACCAAAACCCAGCGTATGATCGATACTTTTTCCGTCTTTTATAGCAGTCATGCTGCAACCGTTCCCTAAATGTATGGTGATGATTTTTGAACTTTTGTGTTTAGAATTTTGCGTCAAATAATGAATCGCATTTTCCGAAACATATTTGTGGCTGGTACCATGAAAACCGTAAACGCGTACTTTGTTTTCTGTCAAAAGATAATTTGGTACCGCATATTTGTACGCTACAACAGGAATCGTCTGATGAAAAGCGGTGTCAAATACCGCCACTTGTTTTGCCGAGTTAAAAATATGCTCTGCAACAATTATCCCTTCCAGATTAGCAGGATTATGCAAAGGTGCTAAATCAAAAAGTTGTCTAATCTTGTCTTTTACTTCAGTGGTAATTAGTACCGTATTAGAAAAAGCACTTCCGCCATGCACTACACGATGCCCAACAGCTTCAATCTCATCTGTACTTTTGATTACCCCAACTTTTTCATCCATCAGTAAAACGGCAATTTTTTCTAAACCAACTTTATGGTTTGCAATTGGCAGCGTCTCTTCTAATTTAGTAGTATCGGTCAGGTAAGTTAGATTCGAAGTTTCTAACCCTATTCTGTCAATCATCCCGGAACAAATAACTTCATTTGCCGGCATGTTAATTAATTGATATTTTATAGAGGAGCTCCCTGTATTTATAATTACTATTTTCATTGAAAAATTATTAATAGATTGAACACTATAAGCCTTGTGCCTGAATCGCAGTAATTACGACTGTATTTATAATATCTTCAACGGTACAACCACGGCTTAAATCATTAACTGGTTTATTCAATCCTTGCAACATTGGGCCAATTGCCAATGCGCCTGTTTCTCTTTGAACTGCTTTATATGTATTATTTCCTGTGTTTAAATCCGGAAAAATAAGCACACTTGCCTGTCCTGCCACTTCTGAATTTGGCATTTTACTTTTACCAACAGTCATATCAACCGCAGCATCATACTGAATAGGCCCTTCAATTTTTAAATCGGGACGTTTTTTTCGCACTATTTCAGTTGCAGTTCTAACTTTATCTACTTCATCTCCTTTTCCAGAGGAACCAGATGAATAGGAAAGCATGGCGATTTTTGGTTCAATACCAAAAGCCAAACTAGAATCAGCAGATGAAATTGCGATTTCTGCGAGTTGTTCTGCAGTAGGATTTGGATTAATGGCACAATCGCCAAAGACAGAAACTCTGTCCTCTAAACACATGAAAAATATGGAGGAAACAATGCAAGTATTCGGTTTAGTTTTTATAAACTGTAAAGCTGGCAAAATAGTATGTTGAGTGGTATGTGCAGCACCAGAAACCATTCCGTCAGCATGCCCTTTATACACCATCATCGTTCCAAAATACGAAACGTCTTCCATCAAATCTTTTGCCATTTCTATCGTTACATTTTTAGCTTTTCGTAACTCATAATAGGTATTTACATAATCGTCAAAATGTTCTGATTCTATCGGATTAATGATTTGTACTTTAGAAAAATCAAAAAATAACCCCAGTTCTAAAACTTTACTTTCTATTTGCTTTTTGTTACCAATAACTGAAATAGCAACAACATCCATTTCTAACAATCGTGAAGCTGCTCTAATTATTCTTTCGTCATTTCCTTCCGGTAAAACAATGTGCTTCCTATGTTCTCTAGCTCTTTTTACTAAATTGTATTGGAACATTTTTGGGGTCATTCCTTCCGCTTCAAAAGTGATCAGCTTTTCAGCCAAGTTATCTAAGTCTACGTACTTTTCGAAAGTAGCAATCGATATTTTAATTTTCTGTTTGTTGTTTGCGTAAATTTTAGATTTAATAGAACCTATTTTATTGGTGATGAAATAAGTACCCTCTTCTACAGCAATTATTGGCACTATGGTAGAAAGCCCTTCAATCAATTTCAGAATGCTATCCTCGGGCACGATGTTCCCAGTCAAAACAATTCCGGAAATGGTTGGGTAATTTAAGGATTCATTGGCTTGCAATGCCCCAAGAATAATATCAGCTCGGTCCCCTGGAGTAATCACTAAAGAGTTTTCTTTTAAATGCAACAAATAATTACGCAATTGCATGGCGCCAACGCTAAAACTTCCTGTTTGATTGTTCAAATGTGCTGCGCCAAATAAAACTTTAGCATCCAACTCATTTACAATTTCCTGTACCGTTGGATTATTCAAATTCTGAATCAGAGGAATTGAATTCACCAAGATATTTTGGGGTAAACTTTTCTTTAGACTGTTCGTTACTAATTCAATGTTTTGAAGTTGCACTTTATTGGCGATTACAGCCAAAACTTCAACATCTTTAACTTTGAATGAATCGTATAACAAGTAAAGACTGTCTATTAATTCTTCTAAAGTTTTGCCCGCTCCAGAGCCAACAATAATCGTAGGAATTCCCAAGTTTTTAGCAATCAAGACATTCATATCTAACTCGATAACCGTTCCTTCACCTGTAAAACCAGTACCTTCAACCAAGACAAAATCGAAACGTTCTTCTAATTTCTTGTATTTTTCAATAATCAAATCTAGAACCTCTCCTATTTTTCCTTTATTTTTCTTTTTGATTAATTTACTTTTTGTAATGGCATACGCATCTTCAAATTCAATATCCATTCCAAAATGACCAATCACAGTTTCGATATGATTGTCAAATCCTCCTTCTTCAATATCTTCAATAATTGGTCTGAAATAACCTACCTTGGCCATTTTGCCCATAAGCATACTCATCAATCCCAACGTAATAATTGACTTACCGCTATTTTGCTCACTTGTTGCAATATAAATGGCTTTATTCATTTTTTTATTTTTAAATTTAATTCTAAACTAATTGATAATCTTGCTTCTAAATTCCTAAAACCAACGGCGTTTTTTAAAATAAATAATCATTCCAACTACTATGAAAAGCATAACACCCAGAACGGTATGATACCCATAATGACGTTTGATTTCAGGCATATATTCAAAATTCATTCCGTAAACCCCCACAATAAAAGTAAGCGGAATAAATATCGCAGATACAATTGTGAGGGTTTTCATAATCTCATTCATCTTATGCGTTTGTGCCGAGAAAAAGAAATTAGAGGCACTTTCCAAAGAACTCATATCTGACTCAATTTGTTCTAAAAGCTCTAAACTCTTTTGATGTAATCGAGCAAAAAAGCTAAAAGTATCCTCTTCCATCACATTAAATATAGTATCATCTTTTATACTTTTTATATCATACAAAGAATCCCGAAGCGGAATGATAGAGCGTTTTAGAAAATTTAAATTATCTCGATGTTTCTCAATTTTTTCTAAAATTATGGGATCAACACTTTCCTTAATACTATTAATCAATCCCTCGACTTTGTCTTCCTCGTTCTCCAAAGTGATGTAGAAATTCTCCATGATGACATCCAAAAGGATGTACAATAAATAATCCGCTTTCTTAGTTCTTACAATTCCTGAATGCGTACGAATCCGTTCTCGAATATGGGTAAAAAAGTCACTCCGTTTTTCCTGAAAAGAAATTAGAATTCCGTCTTTCAACAAAAAACTTATTTGTTCTACATTTATATTATCCGAGTGTTCCGTAGGTAAGAGTGATTTTATATTAAAAAACAAAAAGTCATGGGATTCCTCCACTTTTGTTCTTCGGGTGGTATTTAAAATATCGGCCAACATGAAATTATCAATTTCAAAATAATTCCCAATGGATTTTAGCCATTCTACATTGTTTAAACCATGTATGTTAATCCAATTTATTTTTTGTTTATCGATGTAATTATCTAAATCCGAAACATTAAAATCTTCATATTCAGTAAGATTCAAATCGTCATAAACGAACAATTGCACCTCTAAATCTTTGTTTTTATGAATCCCGGAATATTCTAAATTATAAGGTTGCATTTTCTTTCCCTTCTTGTACTTAATTTTCCTCATCCCAACTGATTTATGCCGTAATATTACAAAAAACTTTTTCAAAAGTACTGCTTCTTCTCCCTTTTGCTTTTCTTAAAAACAAAAATAGTACGAAATAATAATCCCTTACATGAGAAAAATCATGTGCGAATTATAAATAAGCGATTATTCAACAATTGTTAATTATCTAAAATCATCTTTTGAAACAAGGTGTTTTTCAAAATATATCAATAGATTTGAAAATTAATAGCGAATAAAAAGAACATTCTTTTATTTATTTTCTAAAAAATAATTATTAACCATTATATGTTGAACTACATGTTTAAAAAAAAACTAACTCTAATTATTGTGTTTCTGTTGATTTTTTCAGCTTCGGATACATTTGCTCAAAGCAGAAAAAAAAGAAAAGCAGATAAAAATGAGATTGCCAAAGTGGATGCTAAAGCCACTGATACCAAGAAAGAACCTAAACCGTACAAAAAAGTTATTGATTCAAGTGCAGTAACGCAAAAAGGATTGATCGATGTTCATAAAATAGATAACAAATATCTTTTTGAAATTCCAGATGCGGTTTTAGGAAGCGAAATGATGACCATAACCCGATATTCTAAAACTCCTGCCGGAGGAGGAATTTTTGGTGGAGAGGAAATCAACAGACAAGTGGTGCGTTGGGAAAAAGGTCTAAATAACAACATTCTCCTTAGATCTATTACTTATGTAATTATGTCTCCAGACGAAGACAAACCTTTGGCGCAAGCCGTAAAAAATTCGACTTCAGATCCAATTATTGGAAATTATGATGTTCTGGCGTACAAAAAAGATGAAGCTGGAAAAATCACTGGTTATGTAGTTGACTTAGCAACCACCTTCGATGCTGATGTTCAAACCTTTTCATTGGATCCAATTAAGAAACAAATGTTAAACATTCAAGCATTTCAAAAAGATAAATCATTCCTCTCGAAAGTTAGCAGTTATCCTATCAATACTGAAATTAGAAGTGTAAAAACATTTACAACGACACCTCCAAAAATCAATACTACTCCAACACCAAAAATTGGAGTTGATTTACCTTCGGCTTTAGATGCTGGCGTAATCACTATAGAAATGAATACTTCTATGATTTTGTTACCAAAAACACCTATGCGAAAAAGAGAGTTTGATGCTCGTGTAGGTTATTTTGCGAATCAATTTGGAGTTTTTGAAGAAGAATCTCAAAAATCTGATACCAAAGTATTTGCTGTGAGATGGCGTTTAGAACCTAAATCGCTTGAAGATGCACAGAAACAAAAAAAGGGTGAATTGATCGAGCCTTTAAAACCAATTGTATATTACATTGACCCCGCAACTCCGGAAAAATGGAAAAAATATATCAAACAAGGAATTGACGATTGGCAGATTGCCTTTGAAGCTGCAGGTTGGAAAAATGCAATTCGTGGGGAATATTGGCCAGAAAATGACCCTACAATGAGTTTAGAAGATGCTCGTTTTTCTGTTTTAAGATATTTCGCTGCTGAAATTCAAAATGCGTATGGCCCTAATGTTCATGACCCTAGAAGTGGCGAAATCCTAGAAAGCCATATTGGTTGGTACCACAATATCATGAGTCTTCTGAGAAACTGGTATTTAATTCAAACTGCGGCTGTAGATCCTGCGGCAAGAAAGAAGAAATTTGATGATAAATTAATGGGAGAATTAATCCGTTTTGTTTCTTCGCATGAAGTAGGACATACTTTAGGATTGCGTCACAACATGGGTGCTAGTTCTGCCACTCCAGTCGAAAAGCTACGGGACAAAGACTATCAAGAAAAAAACGGACATACTTCATCAATCATGGATTATGCACGTTTTAATTATGTTGCACAACCAGAAGATGGCGTAACATCCTTATTTCCTAGAATTGGAGATTATGACAAATGGGCTATTAAATGGGGGTATTCTTATTTTGAAGATGCCAAAAATGAGGCGCAAGAAAAAGCAATCTTGAATGAAATGACTAAGGAAGCTTATAAAAACAATCGTTTGTGGTTTGGTACAGAAACTAGTCCTTATGATCCAAGGTATCAAACCGAAGATATTGGTGATAATGCCATGAGAGCTTCTGAATATGGAATTAAAAATCTAAAAAGAATTCTTCCTAACTTATTAGAATGGTCTAAAGAAAACGGAGAAAGTTATGCTGAATTAGAGGAACTTTATGGCGCACTTACCGGACAATTCAGAAGATATATGGGACATGTGACTAAAAACGTGGGTGGAATTTATGATTCTCCAAAAACATATGACATGAGTGGAAATCAATTTGAAGTAGTTCCAAAAAGCATTCAAAAAGATGCAGTTTTATTTTTAAATACTCAATTATTCACAACTCCAAAATGGTTATTGGATCAAAATGTTCTTTCAAAAATAAATCCAGAAAGCGGCGTTGAAGCTATCAAAGGAATGCAAGATGCAACATTAACCAGCTTGTTAGCGGGTGACCGAATGGTTCGTCTTTTAGAAACTTCTACGCTCAGTAAAGACAATTATTCCGTTGACGAATTAATAAATGATTTGAATAAAGGAATTTTCTCTGAATTGAAAAACAAAAGTTCTATTGATATGTATCGCAGAAACATTCAAAAATTGTATGTTGACAAAATGATCGAATTACTGAAGCCTGGTACAGCCATGGTTAGAGCGGTTCCTGTAGGTGTTACATACGGTTTCGCAACAAGAAGAGTAAATCTAGCACAAACAGATATACCTTCCATTGCAAGGGGCCAATTGAATAGTCTGAAAAACGATTTGAAAATGGCTTCAGCCAGAATGAGTGACCGAATGAGTAAATATCATGTACTCGATTTGATCTCTAGAATTAGTCAAGCTTTAGATCCTAAATAAGGAATTAAAAAGGGAAAATGTTCAACAGCATTTTCCCTTTTTTTTTGGTGTTTTATTGGTGATTTATTGGTGATTTTAACATCGAAAAAATAGTGTAAAGAAGTAATATACTAATTCTCATTGGAGAACTACATTCAGGCAACATTATTGTAGAGACGAGCTGCAGTGCGTCTTTACGTACATAACGATAACAACAAAACCCGATCTGTTTCTAAAACAGATCGGGTTTTTGTATAATATAAAGACGCGATAAATCGCGTCTTTATAGGAAATTATTATTTTACTTCTTCGAATTCAACGTCTTCAACATTGTCTCCTTGAGCAGCATCCCCTTGAGGTTGTGCTTCTTGACCTTGTTCTCCTTGAGCATACATCGCTTCAGTAGCTTTTTTCCAAGCAGCGTTGATGTTGTCAAGAGCCGTTTGAATTGCAGGAATGTCTTGAGATTGGTGTGCCATTCTCAATTCAGTCAAAGCATATTCTACAGCAACTTTGTTTTCATCAGATATTTTATCACCTAATTCTTTCAATTGCGTTTCAGTTTGGAAGATCATTCCGTCAGCTTCGTTCAATTTTTCAGCTCTTTCTTTAGCGATTTTATCTGATTCAGCGTTAACCTCAGCATCTTTTTTCATTCTTTCGATTTCTTCAGCTGTTAATC
>JAGOJA010000164.1 GCA_017995345.1 Flavobacterium sp. | reverse complement strand
CAGAAGTAGCAACAAATTTCATGGATCAAATTCATTTGTATATGAACGAAATTCCAGTGGCCTCAATCTTAATTTCATTTGTAGTTTTCTTTATTGGAGGTTACTTTTTATATAGTTCGTTTTATGCTGCTATTGGTGCCGCAGTAGATTCTGAAACCGATTCACAACAGTTTTTAATGCCTATCATTATGCCTTTAATGTTAGCGGTGTATGTTGGGTTTTTAACGGTTATGAATGATCCTCACGGAACAGTCGCAGTTGTCTTCTCTTTAATTCCATTAACCTCGCCAATTGTGATGCTAATGCGTATTCCTTTTGGAGTGCCATTATGGCAATTAGCACTTTCTGTAGTTTTATTGTATGGAACGTTTATCTTTGTAGTCTGGTTTGCGGCAAAAATCTACCGAGTAGGTATTTTAATGTACGGAAAAAAGCCAACTTGGAAAGAATTATATAAATGGTTGAAATATTAAAAAGAGGTTAAGAGTTTATATGTTTAAAAGTTTAAGTGTTTTTCTCTTTTAAACTTTTAAACTCCCACCTTTTAAACTAAAAAGAATGAGTAAAATCCTTATCATAGAAGACGAAGCAGCAATTCGAAGAGTATTAACTAAAATACTTTCCGAAGAAAATGATTCGTACAAAGTTGAAGAAGCGGAAGATGGTTTGCAAGGGATTGAAAAAGTCAAAAATGAAGATTATGACTTAATTCTTTGCGATATCAAAATGCCAAAAATGGACGGTGTTGAGGTGTTAGAAGCCGTAAAAAAAATAAAACCTGAAATTCCAATGGTCATGATTTCTGGTCATGGCGATTTGGAAACAGCAATAAATACCATGCGTTTAGGAGCTTTTGATTACATTTCAAAACCGCCCGATTTGAATCGTTTATTGAATACGGTTCGAAATGCATTAGATAAAAAACAATTAGTAGTAGAGAACAAGATCTTGAAAAAGAAAGTCTCTAAAAACTACGAAATGATTGGAAATAGTGAGGCTATTAATCATATTAAAACGATGATTGATAAAGTCGCTCCAACTGATGCACGAGTTTTAATCACAGGTCCAAACGGAACTGGAAAAGAGTTAGTAGCGCATCAATTACATGAAAGAAGCGAGCGTTCATCTGCTCCTATAATCGAAGTAAACTGTGCTGCTATTCCGTCTGAATTGATTGAAAGTGAATTATTTGGTCACGTAAAAGGTGCTTTTACTTCAGCTGTAAAAGACAGAGCTGGAAAATTCGAAGCGGCTGATGGCGGAACCATTTTCTTAGATGAGATTGGCGATATGAGTTTGTCAGCTCAGGCTAAAGTTTTACGTGCGTTACAAGAAAATTTAATTCAAAGAGTAGGAGCAGACAAAGACATAAAAGTCAATGTTCGTGTGGTTGCAGCGACGAATAAGGATTTAAAAAAGGAGATCGAAGAAGGAAGATTTAGAGAAGATTTGTATCATCGTTTAGCGGTGATTTTAATCAAAGTTCCGGCTTTAAATGATAGAAGAGATGATATTCCAGAGTTAATAGAGCATTTTGCTTCTAAAATCGCTTCAGAACAAGGAAATGCTGTGAAAAGTTTTTCCAAATCAGCCATAAAACTATTACAAGAATACGATTGGACCGGAAATATCCGTGAGTTACGAAATGTAGTAGAACGTTTAATTATTTTAGGTGGCGCCGAAATATCAGAACAAGACGTGCAACTATTTGCGAGTAAATAAATAATGCTTTAAGCATTAGGCAATAGGCATTAAGTTGCTTATGGCTTATCGCTTATGGCTTACAGCTATAAAAAATGCAATTAAAAAAAATAAATCCCAACCTTCAGAAAGCGTTAATTGAAAACGACTTTATTGAAGCGAATGAGTTACAACAAGAAACATTTTCAACCATTAAAAGTGGTGTTGATGCGGTTATTCAATCGCCAAACGGTTCTGGAAAAACCACTACAATTTTATTGAATGTAATTCAAAGAATGGAAAAACCAGTGGGTGAAAGTACACGTGCTCTGGTTTTGGTTCAGGATAAAGAAAAAGTTTTGGAAGCTGTTGAGCAATTCAAAAAACTAAACCATTACACAAATTTACGTGTTTTTGGAGTGCATGAAAAAGGCGATATGGATTATGATAAAAACCAAATTTCATTAGGAATGGACGTCTTAATTGGAACTCCAATTCGTATCAATGAAATGTTTTCATCAGCAGGATTTAATATGAACACCATCAAAATGTTTGTGGTGGATGATGTAGAAGAAATGTTGCGTAAACGCGAAGATTCAATCATTCAAAGACTTTCTATGAGTGCTGAAAAAACGCAACGTTTATTTTTCTGTACTCAAATTACCGAAAGAGTAGAAGTTTTAGCCGATAGAATAATGATTGAACCACTTTTCTTCGAATCAGAAGATTAGGTAAAGTAAAAGATATGGGAATAATGAAAGTATTTTCGGGAAGTGAAATTCTTGCTGAAGCATTGAAACAAAAAATAGAAGCTGTTGGAGTTGAAGTAGTAAAAAAGGATAACTTACAATCGGCTCGTATGGCTGGATTTGGTTCTTCTGATTTAGCAGTAGAATTATTTGTAGACGAACGTTATTATGGAAAAATCAGTCCAGTTTTAGAGGAATTTAGGATGAGTTTGTAAACTTCCTCAATATATTAAAAAACAAAGCTCCTGAAAATTCAGGAGCTTTTTGGTTTTATTTTACTTGGTTTAAACCTCTTTTTCTTAACAGTGGTTCCACACTTGGTTCTGCACCTTTGAAGCTTTTGTATAATTCCATTGGATCTTCAGTTCCACCTTTTTCTAAAACGTTTTTTCTAAACGATTTTGCATAATCTGAATTGAATAATCCATTAATTTTAAAAACTTCAAAAGCATCGGTATCTAATACGCCTGACCAAATATAACTATAATATCCAGCCGAATAACCTCCAGCAAAAATGTGGTTGAAATACGTACTTCTATATCTTGGAATAATTGTACTTGGTAAATTAATTTTGTTCATAGCTTCTTTTTCAAACGTTTCAGCATCTGATGTTATATCTGCTTTTTGAGTATGATAAGCCATATCTAAAATAGAAGCCGCTAAATATTCTGTAGTTACAAATCCTTGGTCAAAAGTGCCTGCTTTTTGCATTTTTTCAATTAATGCATCAGGAATAATTTCACCTGTTTTATAATGCTTCGCATACATTTTCATTACTTCTGGTTCGGCAGCCCAGTTTTCCATAATTTGCGATGGTAATTCAACGAAATCTCTTGGAACACTTGTTCCTGCTAAACTTTCATAAGTTACGTTTGATAATAATCCGTGTAAAGCGTGTCCAAACTCGTGGAAAAACGTACTTACTTCATCGAAAGTTAATAAAGCTGGAGCATTTTCTGTTGGTTTTGTGAAATTACATACAATAGATACTACAGGAGCTACACGTTTTCCGTTTTCCATTTTTTGAGTTCGGTATGAAGTCATCCAAGCGCCACCTCTTTTTGAAGTTCTTGGGTGAAAATCCATGTATAAAATTCCGACGTGGTTTCCATTAGCTTCGGTTACTTCCCAAACAGTTACGTCTTCATGGTATTTTGGAACATTATTCAATTGTTTGAATTGTAATCCGTATAATTTTTCACAAACGGTAAAAACGCCTTCTCTAGTTTTTTCCAAACTAAAGTAGGGTTTCATTTCTTGTTCGTCTAAATTGAAACGCTCTTTTCTGATTTTTTCAGTATAATATCTCCAATCATAAGGTTGAACTTCGTCTTTAATACCGTCTTTCAACATCATTTCTTTAATGTCCGAAGCTTCTTTATTCGCCATATTCAAAGCTGGAGTCCATAAATCCATCAATAATTTAGTAGCGGTTTCCGGATTTTTAGCCATTGATTTTTCTAACACATAATCAGCATGCGTTTCATAACCCAGAAGACGTGCTTTTTCACCTCTTAAATTCGAAATTTTAATAGCTAACTCTTTGTTGTCTTTGTCGTTTCCATTGTTAGCTCTCATTTGATAAGCATTCCAAATTTCCTGACGCAATTTTCTATTTGAG
>JAGOJA010000163.1 GCA_017995345.1 Flavobacterium sp. | reverse complement strand
TAAGTAGTGATTCTGTTTTCGAATAAGACAAACGTCTATTGGCATCGATTCGTTTTTAGCCCTGATAGCAGCGGCATCCCCCGCTTTTGGGCGGGGATAAAGCGGATAGCAGGAATAGCTCCTAAACAAGAACTACAATTTAAACAAACTTAGGATCAACTTCCATTTCAGTTCCACACTTTGCGCAGGATCTCAACTTTTTTGAACTATAAAAATGTCTGAAATGTGGTAGAAAATCTTTTTCGATATCGTGTAACTCAAAATAAACTTCGTGTAATTTATGATTACAGTTATCACAAAACCACAATAAACCGTCTGTATAACCTAAACCTGCTCTTTTGCGCTCGATTACTAAACCTATCGAACCTTCAGAACGAACTGGTGAATGTGGTGTTTTGGCAGGGTGCAAATACATGTCTCCTGCATGAAGTTCCATTTCTTTACGTTCGCCATTATCTTGGACGATTACTTTTATAGAACCTTCTAATTGATAAAACAACTCTTCGGTTTCATTATAATGATAGTCTTTACGGGCATTTGGTCCCGCAACTACCATCACGATATAATCTCCCGAATGTATATATAAATTTTTATTCCCTACAGGCGGTTTGAGTAAATTACGATTTTCATCGATCCATTTATTGAGATTAAAAGGTTTTGCTATTGCCATGATTTTAATTTTAATTGTAAAGTTATGAAAAAGTAAATCGTTATTTTTTTTCCTTAATCAAATAAATATAGACAGGGAAGTGGTCGCTAAATCCAATTTCGGTGGTGGAATGCCGCAACGGATAACCTTTGTATTGTCCATTGGTTTGTATCAAAAACGACTTGTTATAAATTCCGGCTTTCCAATAGCGAAAACTTGAATAATCAGATTGCAGTAAGGTTTCAGACACCATTATTTGGTCAAAAATATCCCAAGCATCACGATATGCAATTGTTCCCATCCCCTTCTTAGCCATTTCTTCAAAAGGATTATAGATTCCAAATGCCTCAACTTCTGCCTTTTTTGCTTTGGCGCCAAGACTAATTTTGACGCTTTTGTTATACGGTCCATCGTTCAAATCGCCCAAAGTAATCACTTTTGCATTTGGATTTATTCGTTGCAAAGAATCGATTATTTTTCGGTTCAGTGCTCCGGCAGCTTCCCGGAACGGACTTGATTTTTTCTCGCCACCGGAACGGGATGGCCAGTGATTGACAATAATATTGATTTCTTCTCCGTCCAGAAATCCAGTTACCAATAACTGATCGCGCGTGTAAACCCGATAATTTTTGGTGCTTATTTGCAATTCGTCATCTGTTTTTTCTTCAAAACTGGCTTTGGAACTTTCATTCGTCGCGGTTCCTTTTTTATAAATGTATAAAGGAACATTGCTGTAACTCGTGGGTTGAAATTTACTTTTTTGATACAACAGCGCCACATCAATTCCTCTTTTGTCCGGCGAATCAAAATGGATGATTCCGTAGTCTTTCTCGATCAGTTTGGGTTGTTTGACTAGATCCTCTAAAACACCTCTGTTTTCGATTTCACAACCACCAATAAAGGTGGGTGAATCCGGATTTTCAGCAGAACCTATTTCAGCTAAAACACGCGCTAAATTCCCAAGTTTCTTTTTGTATTTATCAAATGTCCAACGTTGCAAACCTGTTGGCGTCCATTCCTCATCAAAAGTGTCAGGGTCGTTTATGGTGTCAAAAAGGTTTTCGAAATTATAAAACGCAACGGTATGAATAACATATTTTTTTGCTTGCGCATTAGCTATTGTAAATGGAAAAAATAAAAAAAGAATAGGAATACAGCGTGCAATTCTCATAAGGTATCATCTATTTCCGGTCGTTTGCTTCAATCTCTTTTACAATCTGTGCCTTGTAAAAATAGTCATTTGGACTTGAAACATAAAATTATTTTCTAATTACCTATATTTGTTTTAAGAATTTAATACCTTAATCCATTCATTTTTTCTCGAAAACCAACACTCTATGAGTCAAAACCGATTCCTAATTAACATTCGTAATCCTATTTTATATCAATTACTATTAGTTATTTTTATTTTACAATCTTTCAACAGTCAAGCCCAAAATCACATGATTACACCACCACATTTACAAAAAGGAGATACCGTAGCTATTTTGGCAACAGCCAGAAAAAACCTTGATGATAACTTGAAACCTGCCATTGATTTATTAAAAAGTTGGGGATTAAACGTTGTCATTGGCAGCAGCATAGGACTAGACAACAACCAATTAGCCGGGACAGACGAACAGCGTGCAGCTGATTTTCAGCAGCAATTAAACAATCCAAATATCAAAGCCATTTGGTGTGTGAAAGGCGGATACGGAACCGTGCGCATGATTGATTTATTAGATTTTACTGCGTTTAAAAAAAATCCAAAATGGATTGTTGGCTTTAGTGACGTAACCGTTTTACACAATCATTTGAATACGTTGGGTTTCAAATCCATTCACGGAATCATGCCAGTTACCGTTGCAAAAGCAACTCCTGAAGCAATAGAAACGTTAAGAATTGCTCTATTTGGCGAGAAATTAAAGTACGAAATTGATCCTTTCATGATGAACAGACCAGGAAAAGCTACCGGAGAATTGGTGGGTGGAAATTTATCAATTCTATACAGTTTGTTTGGTTCACCATCAGCGATTGATTGTACTGATAAAATCCTGTTTATAGAAGATTTAGACGAATATTTGTATCATATTGACCGCATGATGATAAATTTAAAACGAAATGGCTGCTTGGAAAGCATCAAAGGAATTGTTGTGGGCTCGATGACTAAGATGAAAGATAACGACATTCCTTGGGGCAAAAATGCGATAGAAATTATCGAAGATGTGACCAAAACATACCATATTCCTGTGCTCTATAATTTTCCTGCGGGTCATATACAGGACAACAGAGCCTTGATTTTAGGAGACATTGTGACTATAAATGTAAATGAAAAATGTAGTACGTTGGTTTTTAAATAAACCCTATGGACTGAAAACAAATAGAGTTAGTTGACAGATTTAAAGTCTGCACGGTTGAAAACGTACTGTTTCACACGAATTCTGCGAATTTTCACAAATTGATGTGTGAAAATTCGTAGAATTGTTTTGACTGTTCGCTATCGCTCAGGTCTTGTTTAATTTTTTTTAGAAGTGAAAAGCGGAGACAAAATACTAAAAAATTAATTTATGGCAGAACACAACGAACTTGGAAAACTTGGAGAAGAACTGGCCGTCGAATTTCTAAGGAAGGAGGGATACCGCATTTTAGAAACCAACTGGATGTTTCAAAAAGCCGAAATAGATATACTTGCCCAAAAAGAAAACATACTTGCAGTTGTCGAAGTTAAAACGCGCTCTTCATTAGATTTTGGCTTGCCTCAAGACTTTGTAAAACCCAAAAAAATACAACTTCTTGTGAAAGCGGTGGATGCATTTGTAAGCGAAAGAGATTTGGACATTCAAGTCCGTTTTGACATAATTGCCGTCCATAAAGAAGATAAATCATTTGTAATTGAACACCTTATCGATGCTTTTTATCACTTTTAATCTATTTTTTTAAATGTTATATTTGTAACAAATTGTTTTTTTATTTACATTTGCATTGTATTTGCGCACTCCTACACACATAATAAAAACCAATTAAAAAAATAAATCATGAAAACCGTTTCCTCCATTGTAGAGAACTACATTAAAACAAAGCCGTTTTTGTTGAATGCACTATCACTAGGCATTATTAATTTGACCTCATTATCCAGAAATATAATGACCGAATTAGAAAGTGAATTTGGCAAGGAAGTGAAACAAGGTGCGGTTGTTATGGCTCTAAAAAGACTAACAGAAGAACTGGATTTCAGGTTAAATCATAAGATTAATAAAGTAATAAAAAATATTGGCGAAATCACCGTTCGTTCTTCCTTGACTGATTATACTTTTGCAGCAACTGACACTGTTTTGAACAAACAAGCCGATTTAATTACAGATATTAATTCGCTTCCAGATATTTTTTATACCTCATCCAGAGGCGTAAATGAAACTAATATTGTCGTAAGCAATAGCGTTAATCATTTGGT
>JAGOJA010000081.1 GCA_017995345.1 Flavobacterium sp. | reverse complement strand
TTTGCTACTAATTTAGTACGATAATTCTATTATTTTTTGGGGCTTATTGAGATTCGCATTTTCTCTGTTTTTAATATAAAATCATAAATTGGAATTTGTATATTTGCCAAACCAAACCACACAATTACTATGAGTCAAAAAGTATTACTTACTGCAAAAGAAGTTACTATCATATTACATCGTTTGGCCTGTCAATTAGTCGAAAAACACTTAGATTTTTCAGATACAATATTAGTAGGTATCCAACCAAGAGGCATTTTTTTGGCAGAACGGTTAAAAGAAATTTTAGAAAAAGAGTACCAAACTCCTGAAATTCAGTTGGGCTATTTGGACATTACCTTTTTTAGAGATGATTTTAGAAGAACCGATAAACCTTTAGAGGCCAATAAAACAAAGATTGATTTTATTGTTGAAAATAAAAAAGTCATTTTCATAGATGATGTTTTGTTCACGGGACGAAGCATTCGCTCTGCTTTGACTGCTATTCAATCTTTTGGAAGACCATCTGAAATAGAACTGTTGGTTTTGATAGACAGACGTTTTAGCCGCAATTTACCCATCCAACCAGATTATAGAGGAAGACAGGTAGATGCCATAAATAATGAAAAAGTAAAAGTGAGCTGGAAGGAAAATGAGGGTGAAGACGGCGTGTATTTAATTACAAGTTAGATTGAATTCGAACGCTAACTATTAAAAACTATAATCGTAAATAAAAATGAAAGAATTAAGCGTAAATCATTTATTAGGTATAAAATACATCAATAAGAATGATATTGACCTGATTTTTGAAACTGCCGATCATTTTAAAGAAGTCATCAACCGACCAATTAAGAAAGTGCCTTCGTTACGAGATATTACAATTGCCAATATTTTCTTCGAAAACAGTACCAGAACAAAACTCTCTTTTGAATTAGCGCAGAAACGTTTATCTGCCGATGTAATTAGTTTTTCAGCTGCACAATCTTCTGTCAAAAAAGGAGAAACATTAATAGATACCGTAAATAATATTCTTTCGATGAAAGTGGATATGGTGGTAATGCGACATTCTAATCCTGGCGCTGCTTATTTCTTGTCCAAAAACGTAAAAGCCAGTATCGTAAACGCCGGTGATGGCGCACACGAGCATCCTACACAAGCTTTGTTAGACAGTTATTCTATTCGAGAAAAGCTAGGTGACGTGGCTGGCAAGAAAGTGGTTATTGTAGGCGATGTTTTGCATTCCCGCGTTGCTTTGTCTAATATTTATGCATTGCAAATGCAAGGTGCTGAGGTAAAAGTTTGTGGACCTAAAACGCTTATTCCAAGATATATTGAATCATTGGGTGTTACTGTCGAACCTAATTTAAGAAAAGCATTAGAATGGTGTGATGTTGCGAATATGTTGCGCGTTCAGAACGAGCGAATGGATGTGAATTTTTTCCCGTCAACAAGGGAATATGCACAGCAATATGGAGTTGACAAAACGCTTTTAGATTCTCTTAATAAAGAAATTATAATCATGCATCCCGGACCTATTAATCGTGGAGTAGAGATTACAAGTGAAGTCGCAGACTCCAATCAATCAGTGATTTTAAATCAAGTAGAAAATGGTGTAGCAATCAGAATGGCAGTTATTTATCTTTTAGCTTCAAAAATTCAATAAGTTAATCTAAAACTTTGTAAATTAGCTAATAAACACCAAGCTGTCTTTATGCAGTTTCTAAAAATCTAATACAATGAAAGTAGATCAAAAAGAACATACGATAACAATTAAGGACCTACAAGGTGATTTCACTTCTTTTTTAATGAAGGTTACCCATCAATATAAATCATTCGAAAACCATAACATAGTTATAGATCTTATGATCTATAAAGATTTGTCAACGAGTGATATTAAATTATTTATGCCATTATCAAAACAACATAAAAAATCTAAAAAGTCATTTGTTATTGTTACTTCAGACTTTGATTACAATGCTGTTCCTGATAAATTAACAGTGGTGCCTTCATTATTAGAAGCGCACGACATCATTGAAATGGAAGAGATTGAAAGAGATTTAGGTTTCTAAAATTATTTTTCGGTTATTTTTTAGCCCTTTAATTGACTTAAGTAAAACACGAAATAACTGAATACCCAAAAACTTGAAACTAACAATCCTTGGTTGCTATGCTGCAACACCCCGAACATTTACCAATCCTACTTCGCAGATTTTAGAAATAAAGAACAGACTTTTTCTGATTGATTGTGGAGAAGGAACTCAAGTTCAATTGCGCAAGAATAAAATTCGATTCTCTAAAATTAATCATATTTTCATTTCCCATTTGCACGGGGATCATTTTTTTGGATTAGTAGGCTTAGTGTCTACATTTACTTTACTGAACCGAACCACGGATTTGCATATTTATGGTCCAAAGGGAATCAAAGAAGTGATTAAAGTGCAATTACGATTGTCTAATTCTTGGACTAATTACGATTTGTTTTTCCATGAATTGGAATCTCTTGAAAGCGAAATTATTTTTGAAGATGATAAGGTTTTGGTGAAAACCATCCCATTGAAACACCGAGTGTATACGAATGGTTTTTTGTTCCAAGAAAAAGTTGGTGAACGAAAACTTAATTTGGATGCCGTACAAAATTATGAAATAGAGCGCTGTTATTACCAAAACATAAAAAACGGAAAAGACATCGTGTTGGAGGATGGAAGAATCATTGAAAATGACCAATTGACATTTGATCCAGTTCCAGCAAAGAATTATGCGTTTTGTTCTGATACGGTTTATAATGAAGCGATACTGCCAATTATTGAAAATATCGATGTTTTGTACCATGAATCGACTTTCCTGCAATCTGAGGAAAATCTAGCCAAAAAAACATTGCATTCTACTGCAAAAGAAGCAGCAACCATTGCTTTGAAAGCGAATGCAAAACAATTAATTTTGGGCCATTATTCTACTCGATATGAAAGTATCGAATTGTTTAAAGAAGAAGCCGAAACTATTTTTCCTGAAGTACTTTTAGCCGACGATGGAAAAAGCTTTGAGTTTTAAATACATTCCATTGATTCTACTGTAAAATTGATCTTTGGATTTATATATTTTTCAATTTTTTGAAAGCCGTACAAGTAGAACAATCTAAAACAAATTAAAATGAGTGACTTAAGTGATTATAGAAAATCTTACGAAAAGAGTGAGTTGTTAGAGTCTGCTATTCCGGAAGATCCCATAAACCTTTTTAACAGATGGTTTCATGAGGTAGAAGAATTTGGGTCTAATGAGGAAGTAAATGCAATGACAGTTGCAACCATTGGTTTAGATGGTTTTCCTAAATCTAGAGTTGTTTTGTTGAAAAAATACAATGAAGAGGGTTTTATTTTTTATACCAATTATAATTCAGAAAAGGGTAAAGCCATTGCTGAAAACCCCAAAATATGTCTTTCCTTTTTTTGGCATACGATGGAGCGACAAGTAATCATAAAAGGGATTGCAAAAAGAACTTCAGAAATAATTTCGGACAACTATTTTGAGTCCAGACCCGATGGAAGTAAATTGGGAGCAATCGCATCCAATCAAAGTGAAGTGGTTCCTTCAAGAGAATATTTAGAGGAAAACCTAAAGCTATTGGAAAAGGATTTTGAGAGTATCGTAATTCCAAGACCGAAGCATTGGGGAGGATATTTGGTAACTCCTTTAGAAGTTGAATTTTGGCAAGGAAGAGCGAACAGACTACACGATAGAATTCGGTATACAAGTCAAGACGATTATTCTTGGAAAGTGGATAGATTGTCTCCTTAATTTAATTAGCAAAACAGCTATGAAGTAAACCTAAAAATGATAATTTTACGCGCTAATAAATTTGCTATGTTATTTTTGATTTTAAGTATTATTTGCAGTGTTACCGTTGGAGTGTTATTTAAAGTTTCACGCCGGTATTCCAGCAGCCCTATTCAAATTGTCGCTTGGAATTATGTGTTTGCTCTTGTTCTTTGTTATTTTTTTTTCAGTCCAAATCTTAATGATATAGGAACTTCGGCACCTTGGGGTATTTATGTGCCCATTGGTGTTTTATTGCCCACTATTTTTCTTTTTTTAGCCGCTTCTATAAAACAAGTTGGGATTGTAAAAACAGATGCGGCCCAAAGACTTTCTTTGTTTATTCCCATATTGGCTGCGTGGCTACTCTTCAAAGAAGATTTTAATATGCTAAAAATTACTGCTTTTTTGGTAGGGTTTCCGGCACTATTGCTTATTCTTGCAAAGCCTTCTCAAAACACCACTAATAAATGGATATATCCTGCCGTAGTTTTATTGGGTTTTGGCGTTATAGACATCCTGTTTAAACAAATCGCTCTTTATACAACGCTACCATATACCACTTCATTATTTGTAGTTTTTGGAATTGCACTGTTCATTATGATTGCAGCAGTTGTATATGATGTCATTATAACTAAAGTCCCTTTGAATTTTAAAAATATTATTTTTGGAGGTTTGGTTGGTGTTTTCAACTTTGGAAATATTCTTTTTTATCTAAAAGCGCATAAAGCTTTCGCTGAAAATCCTTCTACAGTTTTTGCGGGGATGAATATGGGAGTAATTGTACTAGGAAGTTTAGTTGGAATCTTTGTTTTTAAAGAAAAACTAAGCAAAATGAATTTTGCAGGTCTGTTTCTAGCTTTGATAGCGATTGTTCTAATTGTTATTTCGCAAAATACATTGTAGTAGGATCGAACTTTCAAAGAACAAATGTATCGCATAAAAAAGAAGTATTTATTGTTGTGTTTGTCTTATACGTTACCATAAACAGGTACGATGTAATTTCCATTTAAAAACGGTATTGGATCAATTTGACTTTGAAGTACAACACCGCTAAGGGATGATTCGAGCAAAAGTTGTGCTGCTTGTACTAAAGCTGCAGCTGTAGTGGTTTGGATTGCTCGCAACTTATGTTTTCCTACTGTTAGCGGAATGACGTGTTTGGCAATTTCTCGTCTGCGTAAAACTCCCGTAGCATCTTTGCCTTCTACAGCTGCGTACAAAATAATTTGGTCGTCTTCAACATGGGGAATTGCAGCCTCCATTTTTTCTTGCAGGCTATTAATGACATCAGACGTATTTCCTAGATTTTGAAGTTGCTCTTGCACCCAGGAATAATGCCCGGGATGTCGTAACGTTTTGTAGTCTAGTGAACGCACTTTTCCAGACAACGCATCTGGTAAATCTGCTGCGCCGCCAGAAGTAAGGTCCTCTTCATAAGTAATTCCATCAATAATGATTGTTGCTCTTTCGGATAAGGGTGGTAGATTTGTTTTTTTAAAATCTCTCAGTACAATAGCATCTTTGATATATTCGGTCGCTACGCCCACTGGACTCCATGTAAAACCATAATAATGTGGAGCAACGGCATGATTGGTTAATGCTCCAACTTTAAATTCTAACTTATCTACTTTATCAACTTCATAGTCTGTGCAAAATTGTTGAAAAAGCCCATTGGCCAGTAAATCGATATATCCTGGAGCTAAACCAGTTTGAAGAATAAAACCAGTTTTAGCCTCTTTTGCCAAAGCTACTATTTCTTCGGTTTCTGCGACATATTCGGTTAGATTGGCGTAATGCAACTTGTAATCTTTAGCAAACTGAGCGATTCTTGGTGATTGGCTTCCGGGCAAACAGTCGAGAATAATATCTCCCTGACGTAAGATGGTCTTCATTTCGTCCGTGATACCTTTTTCAGCAAGATGAAAGTCCTGTATAGAGCCCGATTTGGTTGTTCCTTCTTGAATCCAATCAGCTACGTTTTTTGCTTTTGAATGGGTTCTGTCACCAATAAACACAGTAGGGGTTACGTCGCTCCATTCCATTAACAACAAGCCAACAGCTTCTGCTATTCCACCGGCTCCGGCAATAATTATAGTGTGATGTTTTTTCATAACCTAAAGATACCCTTTTTTATTGGTTAAGCCAATAATTCAGTGTATGATATTGATTGGCAACTAGTTGGTTTTTGTTTGTTTTGTGCAATTCAAAGGCATACTATTTTTGTTTGTATTTATAGAAATGAAATTTAGAGTGTGCCAAAGTGGCTAAAGCCATAATTTGCAAAAAAAAAAAATGCACCCCAGTTTTTAAATGTATTTAATCAAATAAATAGTGTTTAATATAAAATCATTCAGATTAGACCTTGAAAATTAATTTGTATTTGTAAAATACCCATAAAATTATAGACCAAAAAATAGCATAAACCAATGCGTAAGTCAATGATGAATCTAGTGGATTACTAAAAAGAGGAACAATATTATGATTATAAATATAGCTCTGAAGATTGATTTCTTCGGTTGCTATTTCTGGATTTTGAATCTTAATAGCGCTCAGAGCTCTTGGAATAATACCAGAAAAGAAAAATACAATCATGGGATTGACGCCCCAAATTAAGAAAAAGGTGGTCCATTTTTTATAATTTAAAACATCAATTATCCAGTACAATAGGGTTAGGCATAATGCGGCAATTCCTGCAGTATACAGTACATAAGAACTTGTCCAGAGCGATTTGTTTATTGGAAATACGATACTCCAAAGCAAACCCGAAATCAATAGAGTAATTCCTATGATAGCTGTTTTTTTTATAATTTCAATTTTGGTGATTTGTAAGTTGAGTATCTGTCCTACGAACATGCCAAAAATTCCAGTTGCTATGGCAGGAAAAGTGCTCAAAATCCCTTCTGGATCCCAAGTTTTAGAATAGCTCCATAAATGTCCGTTTAATATTAAATTGTCAAGCCAAGCCGCCAGATTGGTTCCTTTTTCAAAATTTGCAGGACCAAATCCCGGGACAGGAACAAAAGTCATTATAAGCCAGTAACCTAGTAAAATGGAAGCGGCAACCAAAAGTTGTGTTTTTAGATTTGTTTTCAAATATAAAAGAGCCACAAAGAAATAAACAATCCCTATTCGCTGCAAAACACCAGGGATTCTGACGTCTTGAAACGCTTTAATTTGACTATAGGCTAAAAATAGTAGTACTGTGAAAACAGCAAAAACGAGATAGGTTTTAATTTTTAAACTAAAATTTCCCAAAAGGGCATACGCTACTGCAAAAGTAATAATCAATCGGAGTACTAACAAAGCGATTCCTTCAAAACCAAATAATTCAAATTTACTGAAAGAATTTAAAAATAGTCCTAAACAAAAAATGCGTAAAGAGCGCACGACTATTTTATTAAAAACTAAAAAGTCAAACTGTTTTGTTGGCATTGCAAATGGGATTGCGGTACCCATTATAAAAATAAAAAATGGAAAAACTAAATCAGTAGGCGTACAGCCGTGCCATTCGGCATGTGCTAAAGGCGGATAAATAGAGGACCAACTTCCCGGATTATTTACAATTGTCATTAATAAAATTGTAAATCCTCGGAATACATCTAGAGAAATTAAACGCTCTTTTATCATTGGGTTTTTGTTTTAGTAATTAGTTGAACTGAACTGTTTTTAATAATTCATTAGTCTTTAATTTGGAAATGAAATTTTCCCCATTGATACTGAAGGAATTCCTTTGCGTACTCCAAAATTTGAATTGCCACCGCAAACGGTTTCATTGGCTAAAATAGCAAACAGTATTGCCTCTTTGGCATCGCCTGAAATCCCTAAATCATCTGTTTTCGAAAAATGACAGGGCAACAAATCTTTTAGTCCGTCTACTAATAAAGGATTATGAGCGCCTCCGCCGGACATATAAATGGTGAATTTTTCAGCAGAATCTACGGATTTAGCAATGGTAGATTGAATTGCTTCTGCGATGGTTTCGGCAGAAAACCGAGTTAATGTTGCCAATAAATCTGGAATAGAAAGGTGTGTTGTTTTGCTTTGGGTTTGTGCTTTTGTAACATAATCGATATTAAAAAGTTCTGGACCTGTCGTTTTTGGAAAAGGGGTTAGGAAGAATTCATTCGCTTTTAAAGCTTTCAAAAGGGATGAATTTACGGTGCCAGTTTTAGCAATTTCGGCATCTTTATCGTAGGATTTAGCAGGATAATGAAGTCTGGTAAACGCATCAATTAGCGTATTTCCGGTTCCCGTATCAGTAACAAAAACCTCCTCAGGATTGCAAGTTGAGGGTAAGTATGTGAAATTAGCAATACCGCCCATGTTGAGCATAATGCGATTTTCTCCTTTTTTTGAAAACAAAAAATAATCGCCATAAACTGCCAGCGGAGCTCCTTCGCCACCAGCAGCAAGATGTTTTTGTCTGAAATCGGAAAGGGTTATAATCCCCGTTTTTACAGCAATGTGATCTCCGTCACCAATTTGTAAAGTGGCATTTGGGAATTTTTCTTGTTGGTGGAGAATTTTTGGAGCATGAAAAACGGTTTGTCCGTGTGAGGCAACTAAATCAACTTTGTCTGTGGCTATTGCCCAGTGTTTTAGGCAATCCAAAATGATATTGGCGTGAAGCACTCCAATCCATTCGTTCAATAAAACCAATTTTTGAAAATCAATCGTTTGTTTTGCAAACACATTTCTGATTTCTAATTTTATATCTTCCGAATAATCAACAGTGTCAAAATGTAGTAGTTGGACTTCTGTGTTTTCGCCAGAACCTGAAATTGCACATAAAGCGACATCCAAACCATCTAATGAAGTACCAGACATTAATCCGATAATGGTTCGGAAAGGTTTTTGGGCAATTTTATACAGTAATTCCAGATCTGAGTTCATAATTTATTTTTTAACGTTAATCTGATACAGCTTTTGTTGCTATATGATAGTCTAAATATATAGAAGTGTTTGTTATTTTATAATGGCTTCCTGAATTATTTTCTGAATATCTTCTCTGATTTTTTCCTTGGATAATTTATTCCCTTCGGCCGTAACTTCTGGATACGTTCGATTGGATAAAAACACATACACAAGATCTGTTTCTGGATCAACCCAGGCAATGTCACCAGTGAATCCGGTATGACCAAAACTTGCTTCAGAAACACAAGCACAAGTAGGTCCAACTTCGGCAATTCTTTTGTCAAAACCCAAACCTCTCTGAACTCCTACCGCTGCATAATAAGAGGTGTTAAAGGTATCAAATGTTTTTTCAGAAAAATAACGTTTATTGCCATAGCTCCCTTTTTGTAAAAATAGCTGCATCATTTTTGCAACATCCATAGCGTTCGAGAAAATTCCGGCATGACCAGCTACTCCGCCTTCCATTGCTGCTGCCATATCGTGCACATATCCTTGTACTACTTGGTGACGAAAATAATTGTCAATTTCCGATGGTACAATGTGATTTTTATCCAATTTTGTCAACGGGTTGTAAAGCGTATTATTCATTCCAAGCGAACTGTAAAAGTTTTTTTGGCTTAAAACTTCTAACGGTTGTTTTGTTTTTCTTTCTAAATATTCTTTTAGGATAATGAAGGTAAAATCACTGTATTTGTATTCTTTTTTAAGAGATCTCGGGCTATTTGCAATGATTTTCATAATGGTGTCATGATAGTCATTTCTGATATAAAGATGATCGGCAACTTTTGTAGAAAATTGAGTATGTGGCACTTTACTATAATATTTTTCCAATGGTTTATTATCAGCGTCTAAGGTTGCTTTGTAAAAAGGAATCCAAGCTTGAAGCCCCGCATAATGGGTTAATAAATCCTTGAAGGTGATGTTTTTTTTGTCTGTTTTTGCAAAAACCGGAACCATCTTTTTTAATTTAGTATCCAGATTTACTTTGTTTTTGTCGTACAACTGCATCACATTAGGAAGCGTCGATATCATTTTTGAAATCGAGGCTACGTCATATAAGTCTGAATTTGAAACTTTCATAGTATTGTCGTAAGTATGGTGTCCGTACGATTTTTGAAAAATGACATTTCCTTTTCGAGCGACTAACACTTGCATTCCGGGAGTCATTTTACCATCAATAGCTTTTTTGGCAATACTATCAATTTTAGATAAAACAAGTGGATTCATACCTTCATTTTCTGGGGCTGTAAACCCCAAACGATTTAGTTTTACTGTCGATAAACCATCGTTTACGTTGAAATGTTTATTTATAGAAACCGGTAATTTTCCTTTGGCTTCGATGGCACCAAATAGTACTTCTGCTGAAACTACCTGGCTAATATCTGAGTTTTGGTACGAAACGACTAAACCTTCAATGTCATCAAAATTAGTGAGTGGCAATAAGGAATACGGCTTAGAGAAAATATCGAGAATCACTTTGTTGTGTTTTGATATTTCTTGTAACCAAACCAATTCAGTTGCTGTAAATTCTTGTTTATCCCAAGTTTTATTCACTTTATGAAAACCAATAATAACCGTGTTGTAATTTTTTAATTTGCGATTTAAACTGTCAATATTGGTGTTCTTGACTTCGGTTACTTCGGTGTATTTTTTTAAAGTAGTTACAAAAGTGCTGTTGACATCGTCTCCTAGTTTTACATACGCAATTTTCTGATTTAAGTTTTTGATGGGAAGTATTTCCTTTTCATTTTTTAATACAGTAATCGCATTTTCATACAATTTATAATGTAAAGCCTCATTTTCTGAAGGATTGATGTCTTGAACTAGGTTTTCTAAAACAACAGGCTTGTATGTATTTAACCCCGCTTTGTACTTATAACGCAATATTTTTTTTACTGAATGAGCCAAACGTTCTTCGGTAAGAATTCCATTTTTGTACGCTGTTTCTAGTTTTTCAAAACCTGCCGGTACGTCAATTGGAGCAAGTAAAATGTCATTTCCTGCAAGAATTACAGCTAATTCAAGATCGCCAGGACCTAGGAAATTGGTGGCACCTTTCATGGCTAAACCATCTGTGAAAATCAATCCTTCAAAACCCAATTGTTTTTGAAGTAAGTGGGTTACTACATTATACGAAGCGGAAGAAGGAAGATTTTTTCTAGGATCTAAACTAGGAATTTCAAGGTGTCCAACCATAACGGAGACCAAACCTTCGTCGAAAATTCTTTTGTAAGGATACAGTTCTACCAAATCGATTCTTTCTAATGAAAAATCAAGTAAAGGCAATGTATGATGTGAATCGGCAGCCGTGTCTCCGTGTCCAGGAAAATGTTTTCCGGTGCTAAAAATACCTTGACCTTGAACGCCTTTCATGTAGGCGATGGCTTTGTTGCTAACATTAGTTTTATCTTCGCCAAAAGAACGGTTGCCAATAATTGGGTTTTTTGGATTGGTGTTGATGTCAAGAACTGGAGCAAAATTAAAATGGATTCCCATTCGCTTGTTTTCGTTCCCCATGTTTTTACCAACTTTCTCAATTAAACTAAGATCTTCAATCGCGCCCAAAGTCATGTTCCAAGGATACCGATAAGTAGAATCCAATCGCATACTCAATCCCCATTCCGCATCTATAGCAATAAATAATGGAACATCAGATTTAGACTGATATTCATTAGTTAATTTCGCTTGACGCATTGGTCCACCTTGAAAAAAAAGGAGTCCACCAACTTTATATTTTTTGATAAGAGCTTTAACTTCATTTTCGTGAACAGAATCTTTATTCGAATAAGCTGAAATCATGTACAATTGACCTATTTTTTCTCGACTTGTCATTTTGTTGTAAATACTGTCAACCCAGTAGGTTTCGTTGTCAGAATCTTTAAAAAAAATATTTCTTTCCGATTTGTTTTTAGCAAGATAAATAGCTGCATTTTCTGAAAAAGACGTTTTTTTTAAATTTGTAATCGTGTCGCTATTTTTAGTAGTAGCGCAATTGGTAATCAAAAGGATAATTGCGGTATAAAGGCTAATCTTTAAAAGGAAATCTTTCATCTAATTATTTTTTTAGCAATTGAATTAGAACTGCTGGTTTGTAATTGATTAGTGGTATTTTGTTCTTTGTGCAAGTTTAAAAACTTATTTTTTCAGCTGAACGGGAGCTTGTTATATACAATCCTACGTACGTCAATAATCCATTTACTACAATTAGTTCATTGTCAAAAACATATCCTGAGAATAATACTTTAGAATTTTCATTTATTAAATATGTTAAGAAAGGTGCTAGGAGGCATATCAACGGCACTAATTTATCGTTTACTTTTTTGGATTTTTGAAACAATCCAAATGCGTATAATCCTAATAATGGACCATAAGTGTACGAAGCAACCCTGAATATCATTCCAACTACCGAACTGTCATTGATAGAGTTAAAAACAAGTATCACTAAAAACACCAACGCTGAAAAACTGATGTGAACTAAATGTCTGTTGCGTATGGCATTCTTTTTAGTCCCATTTTCTCCTTTGTCCATGCCTAAAAAGTCAACGCAAAAAGATGTAGTTAGTGCTGTTAAAGCCGAATCTGTTGTGGCAAAAGTGGCTGCAATAATTCCCAATAAAAATATTATTGCTGGTATTGTAGACAAATGATTCAAAGCAATTTCAGGAAAAAGTAGATCAGTTCTAGGTTTGCCAGTAATTAAATCTGTAGGTATTGCAATTCCGTTTTTGTTGGCATAAATGTAAAGTAAAGCACCAACACTCAAGAAAAATATATTGATAACTACAAAGATTCCTGTAAAGGTAAACATGTTCTTTTGGGCTTCGCCAATGTTTTTACAGCTCAGGTTTTTTTGCATTAAATCTTGGTCTAGTCCTGTCATTGCGATTGTAACAAACATTCCTCCTAAAATTTGTTTGACAAAATGGAATTTACTTCCTAAGAAATCATCAAAGAAAAATATTTTAGAGTAATTACTGTTTTTCACCTCTTCAAATGCACCAATAGCACTCAAATCCATACTATCACAAATGAAATAAATGGTTAAGAAAACAGAACTCACTAAGAAAAATGTTTGTAAGGTATCAGTGATAATTATCGTTTTAAGTCCACCTCTATACGTGTAAGAAAATATAAGCACTAAAGAGATTAGAACGGTCATCGCAAACGGAATTCCGTAAAAATCAAAAACATAGCGCTGTAAAACAATAACTACTAAATAAAGTCTGAAAGCAGAACTAACTGTTCTACTAATTAAGAAGATAGAAGCGGCAGTTTTATAACTGTAAAACCCCATTCGTTGCTCGATATAGCTGTAAATAGAGGTCAAATTCATTCGGTAATACAACGGTAATAATAACTTGGTGATTATTATAAAACCAATAGCATTTCCTATTATAAACTGAAAATATTTGAATTGCTCGCCACCTGCTGCACCAACTTCTCCAGGAACTGAAATGAAAGTCAC
>JAGOJA010000162.1 GCA_017995345.1 Flavobacterium sp. | reverse complement strand
TAATTATAAAAATGTAGCTTAACTAAATGTGTCGTTTTTGTTTGCATATCCAGTATATAAAAAAACCCCAGAGCAAGTCTGGGGTTATATTTCTTTTTTTATAGTGCAGCGTTAAAGCATATTTCAGAATAACGGGACACTTTATTGTACAAAGATACAACATTCTGTTTAAAAACAAATAGACCAAAAGCATTTAACAATATTTTTATAAATCGTAATTAATCTTAGATTCTATGATTCCTCTTATAAGTGCATCTTTTTCTGCATATTCTCTTAAAAGTAAGCCCAAATTTTCATTTAATTCTGTAGATCTATTAGGAGAAATTTGTTCTAAAATAAATGAAATAATTTTTATGCAAGAATCCAAACAATGCCTATCGTTTCCATTAAAATCATAATAAGGTAATTTAGGAATACCATATGTACTTCTTAAATCAAAAATAACTCCACTATGAGCGCAATAATTCCGAACAAAAACAATAATACCCATGATCTTTTCGAACTTTTGAATATCCTTAACTTTAAAAATTTCTGATATTCTCTGTTTAGTTTCTAAATTTAACAAAGACCTATATATCTTCATATTATTACCAAAAGTGAGGTATTCTAGGGTTTTCCAAGCAGGAGCATACTTATCATTAATATATTTTTTATGATGTTTTGCTATTACATTATTCTTTTTAAAATCCGCATTATAAAAAAAATCAAAATTTCTGATAAAATTTCGATCTACAACTTTTGGGTCCACAAACCAAGTTGGACTATTCGGGTTTGTATTAGAAACATAGTAGATGATTTTTGTTCTAAAACTAAGCTCAATCCTATTAATATGCTTAATTAGTAAGTATCTCAGATCAACATCTAAATAATACAAATCCAATGTTGTCGAAAATTTTGTTCCTTCTTTAAAATTGTGATTTTCGTCGATTTCAAAAGGATTCCAATAAAACCCCAATCTATAATATCCTACATCAAGAAGTACTTCTTTAATTTTCTCTATTGGCAAATCCAACACCATCCCTCTCTTCTCTAGTCTTTCAATTTGCTGACTAATTGTAGTTGCAATATTCCCCATTCTACTTGTTAAAAATTCCTTATAAAGATAGGAGAATTAAGAACTCCGTCTAAAACAAGATATCAACAATTAACCAATATAACTTACTTTAATTAATTTTAACATCTTTGAATAATTTTTGTAGTTTTATAGACTTCATAATTAAACACTATAATGATATCAACTCCTATAACCAAAGCTTTAAATCCGGCTTATCGCAAGTTTAAACCTTTACGAAAAGACATAGAAAATTTTAAAAAAGAATTACTATCTTGTATTGAAGCGATTGCATTAAGTGATGAGAAAAATGAGAGTGAAGAGCATATAAAAGAGCCTATCAAACGTTTTTTCCAAAATACATTCTATCAAAAAAACTTAATAAACACTAAAGACCGTATTGATTTAGCTATTTATTTAGACGAAACTGCCAAAAGTGATATCGGAGTAATTATCGAAGCGAAACGTCCGAGTAATAAAGTAGAATTCATATCAGAAACTAACCTAAACAAAAAAGCTTTACAAGAGCTTTTATTATATTACTTAAGAGAGCGAATCGACCATAAAAATAACAATATAAAACACTTAGTCGTCACCAATGGTATTGAGTGGTTTTTCTTCAAAGCAGATGAATTTTACAATCTTTTTTACAAAAATTCAGAATTGATCAAAGAGTATTCTAACTTTAGAGATGGCTTAAAAGACACTACAAAAAATGAGCTTTTTTACTCCGAAATTGCTTCGAAATATATTGAACAAGTAAAAGAGAACTTGTCTTTTGTGCGTATAAAACTAAATGTAGAAGAAGTCCAAACTTTAAGCGACAATAAACTAAGTAACATTTACAAGTTGTTTTCCAATGTACATTTATTGGGACATAGTTTTGGTAACGATGGAAATAAGCTAAATGATTCTTTCTATAAAGAATTATTACACTTGATTGGTTTGGAAGAGATTAAAGAAAACTCAAAGCGAATAATCGTAAGAAAGGATATAAATAATCGAGACTATGCATCGTTATTAGAAAACACCATTTTTACTTTAGAAGACAAAAACTATCTTGACAGGATTCAAGGAATTTCTAATACAGATGAGAAAGCTTTTAGTGTAGGCTTAGAGCTTTGTATTACTTGGGTAAATCGCATATTGTTTCTCAAATTATTAGAATCACAATTAGTAAGTTACAATAATTCAAAAAGTTATAAATTCCTGAATTTCAAATTTCTAAATGGTTATGACGCATTAAATGATTTATTCTTCTCAGCATTAGCAAAACCTATCAACGAGCGACATGCTAAATACAAAGATAGATTCAAAAATATTCCTTACTTGAATAGCAGTCTTTTTGAGCATAGCCCCATCGAAGAGCAAACATTCGACATCACTGCTTTAAAAGACGAAGAAATGCAGGTTTATTCGACTACAATTTTAAAAGATGCAAATGGCAGGCGTCTAAAAGGGAAGCTGAACACCTTGGAATATGTTTTTAGATTCTTAGATGCTTATGATTTTACTGCTGATGTAAATACCGAGATAAATGATGCCCACGAGTCAAAAACTCTAATTAATGCTTCCGTTTTAGGTCTTATATTTGAGAAAATTAATGGCTATAAAGACGGTTCATTCTATACTCCAGCATACATAACCATGTTTATGTGCAAAGAGGCGATCCGCAAAGCAGTTATAGACAAATTTAATATAGATTATAACAATACTATTCAAACGTTTGAAGATGTAAAAGATTATTGCGCACAGTTTTTTAAAAAAGATGATCTTTTAAGGTTCAATCATACCATTAATAATTTAAAAATATGTGATCCAGCCGTTGGATCAGGTCACTTTTTAGTATCCGCTCTAAATGAAATCATTGCAATTAAGAGCGAACTAAACATCCTTTGCAACGAAGACGGAAAACGCATACCATGTGAAGTTATTATAGAAAACGATGAGTTATATGTCGCTTATAATGAAGGAGAGCTTTTTGAATATCAAAGACAAGACACAAACAGCTTACAAATTCAAAAAACCTTATTTAATGAAAAACAAACAGTTATAGAAAATTGCTTGTTTGGTGTAGATATTAATCCTAACTCAGTAAATATTTGTCGCTTAAGACTTTGGATTGAGTTATTGAAAAATGCTTATTATACTTCGGAAGGCGAATTGCAAACACTTCCCAATATAGACATCAACATTAAATGCGGAAACTCATTAGTAAGTCGTTTCGGTCTAAAAGATAGTTTAAAATCCGTTTTCAAAAACAAAGAAATTGAGTATAGTATTGAAGATTATAAAATTGCTGTAAATGAATACAAGCAAACAAATAGTAAGTCAAAAAAAAGGGAAGTTTCCGATATTATAAAAACAGTAAAATCAAACTTTAAAACAAATCTAGATTCCAAAATTAAGGACAAAGTATCCAAAGCCAGTGGCGATTATGAAAATGAAAAACAACGTTTAGATAATTTGGAACTGTTTGGAGAAAAAACAAAAAAAACAGAAACAGACAATCTTAAAAAATTAAAACTTAAGGCTGAAAAAATCACTAAAGAAAAAGACGACATCTTAAACAATGTAATCTATAAAGATGCTTTTGAATGGAGATTTGAGTTCCCTGAAGTATTAGACAATGAGGGGAACTATTTAGGCTTTGACGTTATTATTGGAAATCCACCCTACATACAATTACAAAAAATGGGTACGTCTAGTGATGTTTTACAACAACTAAATTACTTGACTTTCGCTAGAACAGGAGACATTTATAGCTTGTTTTATGAATTAGGAAACAATATACTAAAGAAAAAAGGATTATTGATTTTCATCACATCAAATAAATGGATGAGAGCTGCTTATGGCGAAAGCTTAAGAAAGTATTTTGTCGACCACACAAACCCATTAATTTTAATAGATTTTGCAGGGGTTCAAATTTTTGATTCAGCCACGGTTGATACCAATATTTTGATGTTTTCTAAGGATAAAAATAGACAACAAACCAAAGCCTGTATCATTAAAGAAAAAGTGTTAAATAATTTGAGCCTTTATTTTGAACAACAATTAGAAATATCATCATTTTATTCATCTGAAAGTTGGATTGTTTTAACCGAAATTGAACAACGTATAAAATCAAAAATTGAATC
>JAGOJA010000161.1 GCA_017995345.1 Flavobacterium sp. | reverse complement strand
ATAAATATTACTTATACTACAATTAGAAATAAAAAATCCCGAATAAATCGGGACTTTCATTTAACTCATTTTTCCAATGGCGCAACTTACATACGATTTAGCTTTTGAGCCTAAACTATTTGCTTCGCCATCTTCGGGATATCCTAATACTTTCAGTTTTTCCTTAACTTCAATTAACTTTTCTTCTGTTGGATAATCAAAAGAAACGGAATTTTCTTCAACATTAACAGACACTTCAGTAACAGCATCAATTGAAGAAACATTCTTTGTTATAGTATTGGCACAACCGCCACATTTTAAATTTTGAATATATAGTGTAGTTTTCATGATATTGTATTTTATGAATAACAAATTTACAACATCTAGAAGCCAAACACGGTAACTTTTATTACTTTAACTTAACTTTAATGAGGTAATTTATCTTTTAGAAGTCCATAAATATAAGTTCCTAACAAAGCACCAATTAAAACTACAGCAATGGCGTAGGTTCCTGTTCCAAGTAAAATAAAAATAGGTCCTGGACAACTTCCTACTAATGCCCAACCTAGTCCAAAAAGGGTTCCACCAATAATATAACGCCAAAAGCCTTTTTCTTTTTCAATAATTTGAATAGGAAAACCTTTAAAGTCTTTTATTTTAAATCTTTTAATTAATTGAATACCTAAAACTCCCGTAAATAGAGCCATTCCAATAATTCCAAACATATGAAACGATTGAAAATGAAACATTTCGTAAATGCGATACCAAGAAACAGCTTCTGCCTTAGTCAAAACAATTCCGAATACAATTCCTGTCAGAAAAAATCTAGCTAATTTCATATGCTTATGCTGTTTTAAAAATTATAGGTAAAATATAATGTGCCATTAATAATCCTCCAATAAAAAATCCGATTACTGCCACTAAAGAAGGTAATTGAAAATTACTTAATCCAGAAATAGCGTGACCTGAAGTACAACCACCAGCGTAACGCGTTCCAAAACCAATTAACAATCCGCCAATTAATAAAATAGCGAATCCTTTTGGAGTTTGAAGTGTTTCCACGCTAAAAATAGCATCAGGCATTAGTTTACCATTTGGAGCTTCTATTCCTAAAGTTTGTAGTTGTGAAACTGTATCGGGATTAATATTTACACCTGTTCCATTCGATAAAAAGTAAAAGGCGATAAAACCTCCAACAAAAGCACCTAACACAACAGCTAAACTCCACTTTTGTTCGCGCCAATCAAACTTAAAAAAATCACTGAATTTTCCTGCTCCAGCCATAGTACACATGGTGCGAAGATTAGATGACATTCCGAATGATTTTCCAAAATAAATTAAAAGTAACATCACCATACCAATTAAAAAACCGGATACAGCCCAATGCCAAGTGCCAAAAACAATTTCCATACCTAATGTAATTTTTGACAAAAATAGAAATTCAGATTGGGTTTTGTAGCATTTATTACAAAATATAGTACATTTGAAGTACCAATTAAATTTAATTTTCATGAAGAAATTTGCAATCGAAATCAAATGGGCCTTTATCTCAATCATTATTTTCTTAGCTTGGATGACTTTAGAAAAACAATTAGGCTTTCATGACGAAAAAATAAAATGGCAAATGTTTTTTACAATGCTAATTATTTTTCCAAACTTTATACTGTATTATTTAGCTTTAAGAGATAAAAAGAAAAATTACTACAATGGCGAAATGAGTTGGAAACAAGGATTTATTTCAGGTGTTGTGATTTCTTTTATTATTGTAATTTTTAGTCCAATTACCCAATTTATCACACACGAATTTATTACACCTAACTATTTCGATAAATTAATTGCACTTTCGGTAGAAAGTAAAAGACTAACTTTAGAAGAAGCTCAAAGTTACTTTAATTTAACGGCCTACATTTGGCAAAGTATTTCAGGTGGATTATCATTTGGAGTGGTGATTGGCGCGATTGTTGCTTATATCTTAAAAACAAAAACACCCGATACAACGATTAAAACGAAATAAAATGAAATACTTATTTTCAATAATTACAGCGCTTTTACTAACAAGTTGCGTAAGCACACAATCCACTTTAAAAAACGTTGACAATACGGCCATTCGTCCAGCTATTAAAGACCTAGCTTATGCAATTACCGAATATGCTACCGATAATAAATATGGCTATGATCAAGATTATCCAATCAATATCGGTTTCATTCATGAAAAGCAAGAAGACATTAATATTCAATACTATTTTAACGGATTAGAAGGTCCGAATGGCGAGAAAATAAGTTATAAAAAAGTAGATACTTGCTGTCCGTTTCCTACTAAAAACAGTCTAATGGGCGCTGGAACTGTAGGAATATACGAAGTAACGTTTGAGGGTAGTAACAAAAAAGTAATGTTGTATTTTAATATTTTTGAAAAAGGAAAAATTCTATGTCCAAAAGGATTTGCTATCAAAAAACCAGTTTCAAGCAATAATTAAAACTTTTTTAGTTATTAGTAACATTTGTAACCTTTTGAACCGCTGTTTGAAAGGTTTTTCTTTTTATCTTTGCAACTTCAAAATCAACACAAATGAATTTACAAAACATTCCACAAATAAAGCATACCGATAGCGGAAACTTTTTCTTATTAGCTGGACCTTGCGCCATTGAAGGTGAAGAAATGGCAATGCGTATTGCAGAGAAAATAGTTACTGTTACTGATAAATTACAAATTCCTTACGTTTTTAAAGGTTCTTTCAAAAAAGCAAACCGTTCTAGAGTAGATAGTTTTACTGGAATTGGAGATGAAAAAGCCTTGAAAATTCTTCAAAAAGTATCTAAAGAATTTGGTGTACCAACAGTTACCGATATTCACACAAACGAAGATGCTGTAATGGCAGCAGAATATGTGGATATATTGCAAATTCCAGCATTTTTAGTTCGTCAAACGGATTTAGTGGTGGCAGCAGCCAATACTGGTAAAACGGTAAACTTGAAAAAAGGACAATTCATGAGTCCAGAAAGCATGAAACATGCGGTTCAAAAAGTATTAGACAGCAATAACCAAAACGTTATGGTTACCGATAGAGGAACGATGTTTGGTTACCAAGATATGATTGTAGATTTCAGAGGTATTCCAACTATGCAACAATATGCGACTACGGTTTTAGATGTGACGCATTCGTTACAACAACCAAATCAGATGACAGGAGTTACAGGTGGTCGTCCTGATATGATTGAAACCATTGCAAAAGCAGGAATTGTTGTGGGCGTTGATGGAATTTTCATTGAAACTCATTTTGATCCAGCTAATGCAAAAAGTGATGGAGCTAACATGTTACATTTAGACTATTTTGAAGGTTTAATGACTAAACTTGTTGCCATCAGAAAAACAATTAATCAATTCTAATTTTTTATTTTTAAACTTTAAATGAAACATCCATTTTTAATGGTTGTACTAACTTTTTGTGTTTTTTCACAGTACACCTTTTCGCAAGAAACAGTCGAAAATCCTGAAAAATACACAGCGCATAACAAAGGGAAATTTTATATTTTTTGGGGTGGAAACCGCGAATCGTTTTCAAAATCTGATATCCGATTTAAAGGTGCCGATTATGACTTTACACTTCATAATGTAGCCGCTCACGACAAGCCAAAAGGTTTTCATATCGATTATTTCAACCCGGCTCGAATGACTATTCCACAAACCAACTTACGAATTGGGTATTTTATTTCTGATCATTACAATATTTCGATTGGATTTGACCACATGAAATATGTGATGTATAATGACAGAAGAGTAAGTTACTCTGGTTATTATCCAAATCCTGGAACTTATAATGAAAATCCAGCTAACGGAGAGTTAACGTTAGACGAAGATTTCTTATTATTTGAACATACGGATGGTTTAAACTATGTAAACACTGAAATTTCTCGTGTAGATGATATTTCAAAACTTTTCAAAATAAACAATACCGATAAAATTCAAGTAAATGTTACAGAAGGTATTGGTGGTGGATTTTTATATCCAAAAACAAATACAACACTTTTAGGAAAAGATAGATACGACGAGTTTAACATTGCAGGATATGGAGTATCTGCAAAAGTGGGTTTAAACGTAACTTTCTTTAAATATTTCTTTATTCAAACCGAATTAAAAGGAGGATATATCGAAATGAACAATATAAGAACCACGCAAGACAAAGCAGATTCAGCCGAACAAAATTTTTGGTTTCTACAAAGAAT
>JAGOJA010000160.1 GCA_017995345.1 Flavobacterium sp. | reverse complement strand
TAGCTTCAGAAACTTCTTTGATACCGTAATCGATAGTGTTAGTGGTTAATGTCCAATCTAACAAATACCAATCTAAATTAGCACCCGAAACTTTTTCCGCAACACGTTTGATGTCGTTTGGTGTTGGATGCGTAAATTTATACTCGTTGTAATATCGTTTGATGGTTTTGTTGAGGTTTTCTTGCCCAATTAAATAACCTAATTGTACTAAAAACACTTCTCCTTTACTATAAGCCGAAATACCATACGCCATGTTTAAATCATAACGGTCAGCGTGTGTAGAAAGTGGTTGCTCTTTGCCTGATTTTGCTAAATAAATGTAATTGTTAAATGCATCTTCATAAGGAACTTCTGGTTTTTTTGGAGGCAATACCTTGTTCATCGCCAAGTTAGAAATGTAGGATGTAAATCCTTCATCCATCCATTCGTGTTTGGTTTCGTTAGTTGCTAATACAAATTGGAACCAAATGTGCGCTAATTCATGAGCCGTTACACCAACCAAGCTTCCAAAAGCTCTGTTTCCAGTAATTAAGGTACACATGCCATATTCCATTCCGCCATCACCACCTTGGATTACAGAGTATTGTTTGTATGGATAAGGTCCAACATTTTCATTGAAGAAAGCTAATAATTCAGCCGTTTTAGGTTGCATTTTTTTCCAATTTTCTAAATTTTCTTTCTTGTTTTTGTATAAGAAATGCAATTCTACATTATTTGGACCTAAAATCATATCGTGGATGAATTCGTTATCAGCTCCCCAAGCAAAGTCATGGACGTTTGGTGCATAAAAATGCCAAGTTAAGGTTTTGGTTTTCTTTGGATGAACTACTTGTACGCCAGCATCTTGATAACCATGACCGATTTCGTTTTTGTTTTGTAAATAACCCGTTCCGCCAATAGTGTAGGCTTTGTCAATAGTGATTTTTACATCAAAATTACCCCAAACACCGTGAAATTCTCTTCCGATGTATGGATTAGCGTGCCATCCTTCAAAATCATATTCACATAATTTTGGATACCATTGTGTCATGGATAAAGCAACTCCTTCTTCAGAAATTCTTCCTGAACGACGAATTTGCAGCGGTACTTGCCCTTCAAAATCTAATGAAAGTGTTGTTTTTTGGTTTGGTAAAATAGGTTTTGCTAATGTTACTTCTAAAATAGTTCCTACAACTTTTGTAGCTGCAGTTACGCCATCTTGTTTGAAATTAGCAATATTTAAATACCCAATTTCATTTGGTTTTAGAGTACTAATTCTACTTTCTTTTACATCTTTACCTTCCTTTTTAAAGGTTTTGACCATGCGTTTATCTGGGTCAGAAATCGCTTGAAGTCTGGCGTCCATTTCGCTTCCAGGTTGAAAGGCATTGTTATACAAATGATAATACACTTTCTGAAGTGTATCTGGTGAATTGTTAGTGTATACAATTTCTTGTTTTCCTTTGTATTGAAATTTTTTCACATCCATGTTCACCTCCATTATATAGTCAACGTGTTGTTGCCAATAACCTGGATTTGGATTGTTTTGTGCGAAACCAAAGCAAGAAATAAAAATAAAAAGTAAGTTTTTCATAATCAATTTTTTAAAAGAAAAACCTACAAGAATTTAACAACCTGTAGGTTTTGGTTTTTATAGTGGTTTAAACTATTATTTTTTTGACATAATCTCAGCTAAAAGTAACGCATTGTAAGCATTTACAATTTTACCCGATTTAGAAGCATCAGCAAAATTAGCTTTGTGTTTGTCTTCTCCAATTACAACTTGATTTTTTAAAGGTGTTCCACTTTCCATGATAATTTGTTTTACTTGAACCGCAGTTAAGTTTGGATAGTAAGAACGAATTAATGTTGCTACACCTGCTACGTTAGGCGAAGCCATTGAAGTTCCTTGTAAATATTCGTAAGTGTTTAATGGAGTAGTAGCATAAATTTTTTCTCCTGGTGCAAAAATATCAACATTGTTTTTTCCGTAATTAGAAAAATCAGCTACCATTTTGCTTCCATAAGTTGGCGCTAAAGCTCCGATAATTAAAACATTTTTTGCATATTCTGGAGAGTTGTCATACGTATCGTTCGGATATTTATTAGTAACATCTAAATCATACGATTCGTTACCAGCAGCGATAACTACTAAAACGTCTTTCGATTCTGCATATTTGATGGCGTCGATAACCCATTCTTTGTTTTGAGAAAAATATTTTCCAAAAGAACCGTTGATTACTTTTGCACCATTATCTACTGCATAACGAATTCCTAAAGCAATATCTTTATCATATTCATCACCATTTGGAACGGCTCTAACGGTTAATATTTGAGCGTTGTTTGTAACACCATCTCCACCTTTATTGTTTCCTCTAACTTGAGCTACAATTCCAGCAACATGCGTTCCGTGCTTAGCTTCTTTTGGCTCTGGACCAACTACATTGTTGTTTCCATATTTAGTGTCTTTTAAATCGTTTGGATTATCGCCAACGATTTTTCTTCCATCAAAATCAACATTTAAGTTGTAATTTAATTGTCCGTAAACATAGTCTTTATATTCTTCAATTTGTTTGTCAAAATCTGCTTTTGATGTTGTGCTTAAAACTTGCATAAAAACAGCTTTTGGTTGAGCCAAAGATGTTTCAGTCGCAGGAATTGCTTTTACTTCTTCTAATGTGAAATTGCTTTTCTTGAAGTAAGTAGTTAATTGTTTTTCAGCATTTACAATAAAATCTAATTGCTGTTTTTGAGGTGTAAGTCCTTTTAATTCTTCTTCTAATTTTGCTTTCGCTTTATCATAATCTGGAGTTCCAGGACCTTTTTTAACAATACGCGTCATTTCTAATTGTTCGTGAACAGCATTTCCTAAGAAATTCCATCCATGCATATCATCAATGTAGCCGTTTTTGTCGTCGTCAATTTTATTTCCAGCAATTTCTTTTGGATTGGTCCAAATAACCGCTTTTAAATCTTCGTGGTTAATGTCTACACCAGAATCTACGATTCCAACGATAACTTTTTGTCCTTTTTTACCTTTAAGTAATTCCTTGTAAGCTTTGTCCACACTCATTCCAGGAAGCGTGTCTTTTACTAAGTCTAAATGACTCCAACGTTGCAAATCATTTTCAGCAACGGGAGTTGTTTTTAAAGGTAAATTATCAATATTTTCAACCGGAGTTGATACCATTTTTTGTGATCCACAACTTGCTAAAACAAGTCCTAAAGCTAAGCTTAAATACAGTGGTCTAAAAATTTTCTTCATATTCTCAATTAATTAATTTTCAGCTATTGGACTGAAATGGTTTGTATTTGTTACAGTTATAGTTATTTTTAACTTTATTTTAATATGTCTTCGCACTTGAAAACTTCTTTCAATCGGATTCCTTTTTCGGTATGCTGAACCGTTATAATTTGATTGTGAGCATCGTGCTCAAGCCATAAATAATAATTATTGTCGGCAGCATTATTCAGAAATATTTGTTTTTCATCCATTGATAATAAGGGTCTTGTATCGTATCCAGTAACGTATGGTATTGGAATATGGCCCGCAGTTGGAAGCATATCGGCACAAAAAACAATGGTTTTTCCGTTGTAATTGATATGAGGCAACATTTGTTTTTCAGTGTGACCATCGGCGTAGAAAATATCGAAGCCTAATTCAGATGAAAATCCAAAACCTGAATCTGGTCGGTCAATAAAATTCAATTGACCGCTTTCTTGCATTGGAATAATATTTTCGTGTAAAAAAGAGGCTTTTTCTCTAGCATTTGGTTTCGTTGCCCATTCCCAATGGTTGTCATTAGTCCAAAATTTTGCATTTTTAAAAGCGACTTCGTAACCCGTTTTGTCTTTGTTCCAATTTACACTTCCACCACAATGGTCAAAATGCAAATGCGTCATGAACACATCGGTAATATCATCGCGATGAAAACCAGCATTTTTTAATGATCTATCTAAAGAGTGATCACCCCAAAGCGAATAATATCCAAAAAATTTATCCGATTGTTTGTTTCCCATTCCGGTATCAATCAACGTCAATCGGTTTCTGTCTTCAATTAACAAGCATCTTGCGGCGATGTCAATCAAGTTATTTTCGTCAGCTGGATTAGTTTTATTCCAAATAGTTTTCGGCACCACGCCAAACATAGCGCCACCATCTAATTTAAAATTTCCAGCTTCAATTGGGTGTAATTTCATAGGTCAAACAATTTTCAGCCAAATTACAAAAAATACTATAAACAGAAACTATGAATCGATAAGTTATAAAAATGTTAGCAACTCTTGTAAAAAGCAATTTATGGATTATCTTT
>JAGOJA010000080.1 GCA_017995345.1 Flavobacterium sp. | reverse complement strand
TAAAATACATTATAAGGTAGGTGTTTTTATGCAGAAATTATCAATTGCCTTGAAGCGAATTTTACCAGATAAAGTGTATGAAAAAATGCTTATGAATCATTATAAATTATAACGATACATTAAAGTACTATTGCGTACTATTCCCAATAAACAAAAGGCTTAATCCCTTTGTTTGTTGGGTTTTTTAGTTTTATGTAAATTTCTTAAACCCAACAAAAAGAAATTGTAAAACTGGACAGAAAAGCGATTTAGTCAATAAAGGATTTGCGAAATTTATCTGAACATTTTGAAAACTTCCGAAATATCATGGCTTTTCTGATAACAAGACCTGTTGGTTTTGTTAAGATTTTTTTGTAAAAAATAGTTAGTGTTTAATGTGATAAATAAAAAATTTAGTATTTTCATACGGATAGTAATTTTGGGGTTAACTGGAATCTGAATAAAAAAACCATCAACAGTCGTTGATGGTTTTTTTATTAAAAAACAATTAAAATTCGTAACTGAACCTAGCTAAAACAAACTTATTCGCCAGGACGATACGTACGTTCTGCATTTTTCTGAACATCCTCTTTGTAAAACAACACGTCTTTGAATTGCCCTTTTTGGTATATTTCAGCTTGATCCATAAAATGTTTGGACTGTGGATTTCCACTATTTCCGCCTGCTAGTAAAGATTTAGCTTTTACTTTTTTTCCAAATTCCACTACACATACAAAGCTGTTTCCACTGAATCCATATTTTTTATTAGTGTCTTTTTGATACGAACTTTTATAAGATGGTAAACAGCCCCACAAAGAGGAGTTGTACGCTATGGGGTAGCTTTTCAGTGTGTCATTGTAAGCTAGATCTATATCGCCAGACATTCTTTGAAAACGATTTATTTCACCCCATGGAATTTGCCATTTCCCAAATTTACTATTTAACTCATTAATCGCCAGTCGCAGTTGGGGTAGCATTTGATCTGCTGTAGCATTTGAAGCAAAGAATTTTGCATTTTCTACTTGGTCCCTTCCCTCATCTATATATACTTTTTGCAAAATAACATCCAGTTTTGAAGCCCATTCAACGGCAAGTGTCGTTGCAACCGAATTGGTACTCGAATAATAATCCCAATTTTTCAACACCGCTATAGGCTCCGCCAAATCTGAATACGCAAAATTATCTTGTTTTGCATTTTTTTCGAATGACGCAACCAAAGACGGAATTAGCACTTCAAAAAAAGCTAAATAAGTATTATACCCATCAGCAATCACCTTATCTAAAGTGTATTTCTCTCCTTTAGACAATAGTCGAACAGCGTTTATACCTCTGAAATTTTCTCCATCTGGAGCCATATATTTTGGATAATCCTCTTTCTTTGGACTGTTAGTACCCGAAACTGTATAAGGGGTTGAATTACAATTTTGTAACCAACCATTTTTAGGGTTGTATAGATGAACGCTTTCCGAAACAGAATGCAGTCCTTTCCATTGAGTTGCCGAAGTGGTCCCATCAACTGCTTTGGCCCAGTTGAAATTCGTATCTCTCACCGGTATAAAATTTCCGTGCCAGTAAGCGATATTTCCATCACTATCGGCATAAACAGTATTGTTTGATGTGTTGGCGGTTATATCCATTGCCTTTTTATAATCGTCAAATCCTTTAGACTTAGTTCTTATCCAACTTTGTTCCAAACTTTTCATCGAACGATTATTCGACTTTAAGCTAATCCATTTCCCGTCTCTCATAGCCATAATAGGACCGTGAATTGTAAAATAGGTGTTAAATTTCTTAGCAATTAATTTTCCGTTGTCCAAATATTTTATTTCAATGACTTTTTCCTTTACGGGGATTATTTTTTTATCATATTCATAAAACAGCTTGTTGTTTTTCGTTATTATTTTCTCTGTATAAACATCGGCTACGTCCACGTTTGACGAGGTATGCATCCAGCCGCAATTCTCATTAAACCCTTGGTAAATAAAAAACTGCCCCCAAGTTACGGCTCCATAAGCTGACAATCCTTCTTCACTTGTGATTTGAATTTCGGGTCTGAAATAAAAAGAAGTATGCGGATTGATGTAAAGTATCGCATTTCCAGACGCTGTTTTTGAAGGAGCAAAAGCAAAACCATTGGAGCCAGTTTGCATATCTTTTACTTTGTCTAGATAGGTATATTTGTCATTCCCGCCATAAAAATCCTTAAGCTCACTAACAGTAATATCGGCAGTACTGATAGCACCAATACTTCCATCTGTCCAAAGCAAAGGATACCAAGGCTCAAAATGCTTTAACATTAATGGCTTTACTTCAGGATTTTTGTAGAGATAATAGTTGATACCATCGGCATAGCTATCCAATAATTTTTTTAACCACGGTTTTGCTTTTTTATAATCATTTTTTGCTTCATTTTCATCTATCAAGAGTCGTGTTTCAAGGTCGTTATATAAAACAGACTGTCCTTTAACTTCTGCCAGACGACCTAGTTTTTCAATATAATTCATTTCAATACGCTTGAAATCATCTTCACATTGAGCGTAAAGCATTCCAAAAACGGCATCGGCATCGGTTTTTCCATAAACATGTGCAATTCCCCAATTGTCCCGTATGATGGTGACTTTTGCAGCTAATTTTTCGAGTCGGTTAATTTCTTTAGCTGCGGTGTTTTGAGACACGGCTTGGAAACTAACACAGAAAAAAAGCAATGTCCATTTTAAATAATAGTTATAATTCTTCATTTCTATTAAAAATTTAAAGGTTAAATGTACCGTATAATATAACGTGTAATTTTAAAAAAACCATCAACTAGAGTTGATGGTTTTGATACTAAAAAAACAATAATTTAAAATTTGTAACTTATTCTAGCATAGACAAAACGACCGCTATACCCAAATTGTGATACTCTATCCGGATAAGCAAATTGATTTCCACTAGTTAGATCTATGGTAGTTGGAGCAGCGGTATAATCAAGAGCTCCATTAACTAATCGTGGTCTAATTGCGGATATTGGTCCAAGATTGTTGTCTGGATAAATGTCAAAAATATTGTTTGATCCAACAACCAGTTTCATAGTTTCAGTGATTTTATAACCAACAGCGAAATCAGTTACGATTTTTGCTCCCCAAACAGGATGTTCAATTTCAACAGCTTTTCCGTTTATTATAGCACCCTCTACTCTTCCATCTCTATTTACATCGACAGTATTTGGACTGGTAACTTGACCAAAATAAACATTCATTAAGAAGAAATCAAATTTATTTATGATAAGACTATTGGTTAAGTTAGCTTTCACTCTTGGGATAGCTGCCTCTAAATAAACTCTATTACTTTCAGAAAAATAATTGTTTAATTGACCATTGGCTTCCAATATTGGAGAAGCGTGAATATCTCCAACTCTCTTAGTACCAGAAAAGGTAACTGATAGATCATTTTTTAATGTAGCACCACTTCCTAAATTGGCTTTTTGACTAATCACTATGTCAATTCCCTTTGATTGAGTATCAATGGCATTAGCGAAAAATGTAGCGGATGTTGCTCCCGCTCCATCAAACAATCCATTTAAAACTTCGGCTGGAGATCCTGGTGCTGGTGTTCCTCCAGGTCTTGAAAATGAATTTGTAAGAATAACTCTGTCCTTTACATTCACAATATAGGCATCGGCAGTCAAGGTAAGATTGGCATTCGGAATTTTAGCAGTAAAACCAATACTGCCACTTTGAGATACTTCTTGCTTTAATTGAGGAATTCCTAATAATTTTGCCATTTGTGAATCATTGCTGAATGTTCCTATTTCCGAAGGGACACCATTTGAAAATAATGTGGCAGTTGTACTAAAATAGATTTGATGTAAAGAGGGAGCTCTAAAACCATTGGATAATGCTCCGCGTAAATTGATATTGTTGGTTAGTTTATAACGAGATGCCAATTTGAAATTGGTCGTACTTCCAAAATCGGAATAGTTTTCAAAACGGATAGCACCATTTATAAGCAATTTTTCGGTAAGGTCTAATTCCATATCCGTATAAAGAGCCATGCTGTTGCGTCCTTTACTAACTACGTTTGCAGGTCTGAAACCCGAAAATACTTGAGAACCACCAGGTCTAAGATTTCCAAAAAAATCGGTAACTCTCGTGTTATTTGCTACCGTTCCTGTTATTGTATTGCCATCGATGTTATAAAGGCTATATGATTCTGGCTGACCTCCATTAATGTTGTAATTTTCAACTCGGTATTCTGCACCCAAAGCTACGTTTAATCCCTTTAGTACATCATATTTTTTATTCATGTCAAAGTTGGTAGTATTTTGGTAAAAACCAAACCCACCTGCTTCAAATTCTTTTGGTGAATTCTCCCTCATTGAGGCATTCAGTGTGTTTTGGATATGAAAATCAAATGTGTTTTTTCCATAAGTATTACTCAAATCAAAATTCCAATTTTCAAATATTTTTCCTTTAATACCTGTAGCTATAGATACGTCACTTACCGTAGAACTAATTTCGGGTAAAAAACCATTTGGATACAACGTTGAGTAAGATGCAAAAGTATTAGGCAATCTATAAAATCCTGAAGACAATCCGTCTCTGTAACTGGTTCCTCCAAAAGCATAGGCCTCTAGTTTATCATTGATAGGATAGGCGGCATTCACAAAGAATTGCATACTTTTCAAAGCTGACTGCCCAATTCTCATATTAAAATCTTTTCTCTCAAGTCCTCTATAAGCTAATTCGCCTGCAGTTGCATCAAAATTTAATGCCGTTTGCATTTGGGCAATTGTAGTAGCACCACTGATTGCTGTTTGTTGTGCTGGACTAAAATAATTTACTTGGGGAGCATACGTTTTTATTTCCGAAAGTATTTGAGTTGTATTGGGCGTATTTGTAATGTTGCCAAACAGAGAATTAATATTTGTTCCTGCAGCTGTTGCTCTTTGATCCACTGCATTATAGGCATTGAATATGTTACCTGTTCTATCATTCGCTCTACTGTTAGCCTCTCTAATTTGAAAGCTACCTGTTAAATTGATAAAGCTTTTTTCTTTACCTAATCCCGTTCCGTAATTTATATCTAACTGATAACGATTACCATCATTTCCTCCGGTATTATTGTTTGATCCTTTAGAAAAATTACTTCCTCCATAAAGCATTACGTCAAATTGTTTGTTTGCGTTTTTCTTCAAACCTAAATTGATGACCCCCGCAATGGCATCAGAGCCATATTGTGCTGAGGCACCATCTCTTAAAACTTCTATTTTTTCTAGCGCAAAAGCGGGAATGGCATTCAAATCAGTCCCTACGGATCCTCTCCCTACGGTTCCATTATTATTTACCAATGAAGAGGTGTGTCTTCTTTTTCCGTTTACCAATACCAAAACTTGGTCGGGCCCCAAACCCCTTAACTGAGCAGGATCAATATGGTCAGTTCCATCTGCGGCCGTTTGCGTATTTGAGGTAAACGACGGTGCCACCATATTCAAAATTTGGTTCAAGTTGGTTTGAGATCCTTTAGTAACAATTTCCCTCATGCTGATCACATCGATAGGGACAGCGGATTCGGTTACTGTTCTAGTAGGATTGCGAGAACCGATTACGACTTCTTTCAGTGCTTCGCCACCTTCGGTTAAAGTAATATTTAAGGTAGATCCAGAAACGGTTGCTTTTTTAGACTCAAATCCGATATATGAAAATTGTAAAATGGCACCTATTTTTGCGGTAATTGTGTAAGTCCCATCAACGGTTGTTTGTGTTCCTATTTTCGTTCCTTGTATCGAAACAGAGACTCCCGACAAAGGTATTTTAGATTCATCAGTCACGGTACCGGACAGCTTAATTTCTTGTGCTGTTAGGCTTATCGTAAAGAGAAAAGCCAAAAAAAGTATTGTTTTTTTCATAATAAATTGGGGTTAAGTTTGTTTAATGTTTTTAATATATTAACTATTAAAATGCGAAAGTAGATAATTAAAACTATAAAAAAACAATTAAACGAATATTATAACGACAAAAAACGCATATTAATTAAATTATTACGAATAGTCTTTCTTTTTTTGTTTTGAAAAATTAACACAATTTCAATAAAGTGGAGATCTTTTACAAATGATAGCTAACTTGTATTAAATCTGGCTAAAAATCCAGTTGATCACTAATTTATGCCTATGCTCGTCAAACAATTTCATTACATAAGCAAAGAAGAATCTCAAATCTAGACTCAATCAAATATTAAAAACAAAAAATAATTGTTGGATGCAGTATTAAGTGTAAATATTTTGATTTTTAAAATGAAAATATCACAATTCAACCAGCTAAAAAAAAATGAGGGGTTAAACATTTGTGAACCATTCCAATATTTTAATTATTTAGTAAAGTTATTTTTTAAAGATTGAACTCAATTGTTTTCAATTACGAATATTTAAAAATAAACTTGATGCAATAGGATGTATTCGGGTTATATTTTGCAATAATAAGATTTGGCTTTATTAATCCTAATTGACTACTTTTGCACGGAATTTGCGTAAGGGATTGATACGGCATCCTTTTTTTATTATGCTGTGCGGAGCAAAAGCAGAAAAAAAAGATATAGTAAAAAGCCCGACCCGGAGTATTTACGGAGGGTTACGCCCAAATTAGAAACACACAATTAAATTATAGAGTATGAAATTTTTTATTGACACGGCTAATTTAGCTCAGATTAAGGAAGCGCAAGCATTAGGGGTTTTGAATGGAGTTACAACGAACCCTTCATTGATGGCTAAAGAGGGAATTACAGGGAAAAACAGCATTTTGAAGCATTATGTTGATATTTGTAATCTAGTTGATGGTGATGTAAGTGCCGAAGTTAATGCTTTGGATTACGACGGAATGATTAAAGAAGGAGAAGAATTAGCGGATTTGCATGACCAAATCGTTGTGAAATTGCCTATGACTAAAGAAGGAGTTATGGCTGCTAAATATTTTTCGGACAAAGGAATTAAAACGAATGTGACTTTAGTATTTTCGGCTGGACAGGCTTTATTGGCTGCGAAAGCGGGAGCTACTTATGTTTCTCCTTTCATTGGCCGTTTAGATGATGTGTCTACAGACGGGTTAGCTTTGATTGAAGAAATCAGATTGATTTATGATAACTACGGTTACGAAACTCAAATTCTTGCTGCATCCGTACGTCATACAATGCATATTGTGAATTGTGCAAAAATTGGTGCTGATGTTATGACTGGACCACTTTCGGCTATTTATGGTTTGCTAAAACACCCATTGACTGATATTGGATTAGCACAGTTTGTGGCTGATTTCGAGAAAGGAAATAAATAATATAATATTCCTTTTTATTAGGGTTCGTTGTAAACATTTATAGTAAAAAATCCCATTTCAATTTTGAAATGGGATTTTTTTTGGTTTTTAAATAATAGGGTTTGGATTAGTGTTGCGTTCCTTCGCTTTCAAGATGGTATATTCCTTGTCTTTTTAAAATTTTGGGGCAATAAAAACCATAAAATGCTAAATAGGCAAAACCAAGAAGAGGTACAATATAAGAGAAGTGGGTGTAGGATATACCAAATATTCCGCTCGGATTAGTTAAATCTAAATCGCAGATAGCTCCTTGCGCTAGAGGAATTACTCCACCACCAAGAATCATCATAATTAAGAAAGACGATGCTTTTCCGGTGTTTTTTCCTAATCCTGCGATTGCTAAATCGAAGATCGATGGCCACATAATAGATAGGAACAAACCTCCGGAAATAAAGAAAAATTTAGCAATTTCTGTATTTGTGCAAATCAGTCCTGCAATCATCATTACTAAGCCGGAAATTCCGAAAAGCATTAATGTTTTACCAGCATTTTTACCCCCAATAAAACTAACTGCTATAAATAATAAAATCCAAAATGGATAAATATAAAATGCAGAAACATCGTGTGCAGCAAAAACATTGGCTCCGATAATTACCCCAAATGCTAAAGCAGGTACTATAAACTTTAGTGCAGTATTTACTAAATTTGATGTGTTGAAAACATTCACTCCACCATTCCAACGACCAATCATTAAACTTCCCCAATATAGAGCAATAAACGGAGAAATTGCGTCTTCTAAAATACCGCCAAATTCTTTTGTATGTAATAAAGCAGGTAAATTACTGATGATTGTAACTTCAGTTCCAACATAAATAAAGATTCCTAACATCCCTAGATATAATTGAGGATAGTCAAGAATTCTGAAGTTTTTAGGAGCATCATCAATTTTTGCTTCTTCTTGTTTAGCTGGATCTTCAATTTTAGAAAAGTACATAAAAACCGCAACTAAAATAAAAGTTAGTCCTAAAATTATAAATGGCAGTTTAATATCTTCTAAAGAAAGATTTGTTTTTTTATTATCTCCCATTCCAAAAAGGGCAATTGCCAGTAAGATTGCACCAAGAGTTGTTCCAAATGAGTTCACACCTCCGGCTAAAGTTAAACGGTGAGCTCCCGTTGCAGGACTTCCCATCTTAATTGCAAGAGGGTTTGCAACAATTTGTTGGATTGAAAACCCTAACCCAACGATAAATAATGCTGTCAAAAAGAAAGGAAAACTTTCCATCGTTGCTGCTGGAACAAATAAAAAGGAACCAATGGCTGAAATAATTAATCCTGTTGATAGCGTTTTTTTGTAACCAAATTTTTGCAAAACATCAGACTTTAAAGAAACCAGAAAGAAAATTAATGAGCCTACAAAATAAGCAGCATAAAATGCCCAGGCAACTAATTGAGATTGAACTTGAGATAAAGTGAATACTTTTTTAAATACGGGGATCAATATGTCATTGGCTGACCCAACAAATCCCCAAAAGAAGAATACGATTATTAGTGAAATAAATTGCCCCCATTTGGTTTGTAAATTTTCTGAATTCATATTAAAGTTAGGTTAGTTTTTGTAATTAATTATTTTGGTTCAAGTCGTAAATGTATCTTTTAAGGAAATTAAAAAAAAATTATTTACAAGAAAATTGATTAAAATTATACAATCGACAATATTTGTTCAACAAAGTGTTTTATTTGGTTGAAAAAATAGTGGTTCTTGACCAAAATTAGTGGAAAACCAAATTGGGTTATTTAGAGATGGAAATTAAAGTTTAAATAAGCACCTGTTTTTAAAGGAAATTTTGCGATAATTACGACATCTATTCATTGATTAATAGATGACTTTTTTGAATTCCACTAATTTTGGCGAAGAGCCAAAAAAAAACGTATTTTGAATAAAAAACGTAAAAAAAAAGATAAGAAAACGTTTTCTAAAAGCAGATTATGGATTAAAAACGTCGTTGGTTTAAAGTTTTTGGTATAATTTATTTTTTTAATAATATCTTAAGTTTAGATTTACACCAGCTGAGGATAGAAATAAAAACACGGCAAAACTATACGATAATTTGGGTCTTGCAGAATATGAAGCTATTGAAGCTTTCAAACGTTTTGACTATTAAAAAAAATATTTGTTTTGAAGAAAGATAAGATGGAGGCTCCTCCTTCGTAAGAATGAGAGCGTGAAAATAACACGCCTTTTTTTTTGAATGGTTTGAATCCTCCATCTTGTTGTTTAAATTCGCAAGGCGGAAGAAAACTCACTTTTGATAAATCCTTAATTTTGAAGTAATAAAAGACGGTGGATTCCTTTGTAACTAATCCAAAATTGAATAAAATCCTAAGAAAAACTAAGAACTTATGAAATATATATTAATCCTTTTATTTATTCCTTTTTTGTCTAATGCACAACTAAAAAAAGAGCAATTAGATCTTATGCCGTGGCCTCAAAATATAAATTTGAATGCTGGTACTTTTGCGCTAAGCAAAAACTTCAAAGTAAACATTACGGGTAATCCCAATTCAAGAATTTTTGTAGGTGCGACAAATTTTTTACGAAGATTAGATGGTAGAACAGGATTGTTTCTGCAACAGGGTTTTGTGACAAAAATCAATGAGGTTCCTACTGCTGAATTACAAATAAATTGCGTCAAAAACGGAAAAATAGGATTGTATGAAGATGAAAGTTATCAATTAGAAATTCAGTCTAATAAAATTATAATTAATGCTACAACAGATCTTGGCGCGCTTCATGCCTTAGAAACGCTATTACAAATGCTACAAAACAATAGCACGTCTTATTATTTTCCAACAGCCATGATTACGGATTTTCCTAGATTTACTTGGAGAGGAATAATGATTGATGTTGCAAGACATTTTCAGCCAATAGATGTTATCAAAAGAAATTTAGATGCAATGGCCGCAGTAAAAATGAATGTTTTTCATTGGCACTTAGTAGATGATCAAGGTTGGAGAATTGAACTGAAAAAGCATCCAAAATTAACTGAAATGGCTTCGGATGGGAATTATTACACCCAAGAAGAAATAAAAAATATTGTAAAATACGCTGCTGATCGTGGGATTTTAGTAGTTCCTGAAATTGATGTTCCAGGTCATGGAACGGCGATACTTACGGCATATCCAGAAATAGGTAGTAAAGTAATGAATTTAGATTCAAACACTTTTGAAAGCAAAACCAAAGCACCTAAGGTAATAACCTATTCTTTAGAAAGAAATGCGGGAGTCTTTTCGCCAACATTAGACCCTTCAAACCCTAAAACGTATCAATTATTGAGTGAAATATTTGATGAGGTTTGTCCTTTGTTTTCAGGGAGCTATTTTCATATTGGAGGGGATGAAAACGAAGGGAAAGATTGGGATTCGAATCCTAAAATTCAAGAATTCATGAAGAAAAATAAGTTGGCAAACAATCATGAATTGCAAACCTATTTTACCATGAAATTGATTCCGATGCTAAAAAAGCATGGAAAACAATTGATGGGCTGGGAAGAAATTATGACAGAAAACATGTCTAAAGACGCTATTATTCATTCTTGGAAAGGGGTAAATGAAGGTGTACCTGCTGGAAAATCTCTTGTAGATGCGGTAAAAGGAGGTTATAAAACAGTTTTGTCCAATGGCTATTATGTTGATCTAGTGTATGGCGTTGAAGACCATTATGTAGTTGATCCAATGCCTAAGGGTGTAGCTTTGACCGAGACAGAAAAAGCCAGAATTCTTGGAGGAGAAGCCACAATGTGGACAGAACTCGTTACATCATTAACAATAGATTCGAGACTTTGGCCAAGAACAGCAGCTATTGCCGAAAGATTATGGTCAGCTGAAAATATTACCGACATCAATAGTATGCGCAAACGATTAAAAACGGTTTCTTTTAGATTAGAGGAACTAGGGTTGACGCATATAAAAAACAAAGAAGTCATTTTGAGAAACATTGCGAACAATCAAAACATTGAGGCTTTGAACGCGTTTTCGAATGTTTGCGAACCTCTAAAAAAATATTCGCGTAATAAAGGCGGAACAGAGTATCAAATGTATTCGCCATTTACCTTGTTTGCTGATGCTTGTACTCCTGATGCAAGTGATGCTCTAGCATTTCGTACAGTTGTAGATAATTATTTAGCGAATAAAAGTGCTGAAAATAAAGCTAAAGTGTTAGATTATTTAAGCAAGTGGATTGCTTTGAATAAGAGTTTGATTGCTTTAGGAAACAATGCTCCTTTGGTACAACCTATTTTACCGCTTGCAAAAAGTTTAAGTGCTCTATCCGAGCAGTTGGTGTTGGTTTTAAATAAGGAGCAAATCGTTAAGCCAGAAGTTTTAGTTGGTTTGTTAGAACAATGCAATTCTAAGGAACACGCTGATGTAGAATTAGCAGTTTATTCTAGTTTGAAAAAACTAATCAAATAAGGAATTCTCTAAAATAAAAAACGGTGTTGAATTGTGTTTGCATATTTAAATTTTGAATAAAGAGTAGTTTGTTGCTTATGTAGTAAGTTATTTTTTTAAGTTATTTTTTAAAGAAAAAAATGTTATAAAAGTGCGAATTGGTGTCCGGATTTTTTTTGATTACTCTATAAATTCTAAGCTAAATGCAATTCATGGAACCGTGTTTTTTTTGGATAAAAAAAATCAGTATTTTTTTCGTACTTTTGCAAAAATTTTATAAAATAAATATTCATGTTAACAGTAAATAATTTATCAGTTCAGTTTGGCAAACGAATTTTGTTTGACGAAGTAAATACGACCTTTACACACGGTAATATTTATGGAGTTATCGGAGCCAATGGCGCTGGAAAATCTACTTTTCTTAAAATAATTGCAGGTGAAATGGATCCAACTTCGGGACATATTCATTTGGAACCGGGAAAACGTATGTCGGTTTTAAACCAAAATCACAACATGTTTGACGAAAGCACAGTTCTTGAGACCGTCATGATGGGGAATAAAACCTTGTACGCTATAAAAAAAGAAATGGACGAACTTTACTTAGACTATAACGACAAAAATGCGGATAGGATAGGGGAGTTGCAAGTGCAATTTGAAGAAATGAATGGGTGGAATGCTGACTCAGATGCCGCATCTATGTTGTCGAATCTTGGAATTAATGAAGAACATCATTATACTTTAATGGGAGATTTGGAAGGGAAAATTAAAGTTCGTGTCCTTTTGGCACAAGCACTTTTTGGAAATCCAGATTTACTTATTATGGATGAGCCTACCAATGATTTGGATTTTGAAACCATCGCTTGGTTAGAAAATTTCTTGGCCAACTATGAAAATACAGTTATTGTTGTATCGCATGACAGACACTTTTTAGATTCAGTTTGTACGCATATTTCGGATATTGATTTCGGTAAAATAAATCATTATTCAGGAAATTATACGTTCTGGTATGAATCAAGTCAATTAGCGGCGAAACAACGCGCGCAACAAAACAAAAAAGCAGAAGAAAAGAAACAAGAATTAGAAGAATTTATTCGTCGTTTTAGTGCGAATGTAGCCAAATCAAAACAAGCTACTTCGCGTAAAAAAATGATTAGTAAGTTGAATATTTCGGAAATAAAACCATCAAGTCGCCGTTACCCGGCAATTATTTTTGACCAAGAGCGTGAAGCGGGAGATCAAATTTTGAATGTACAAAATTTAAGCGCTTCAATCGAAGGAGATGTTTTGTTTAAAGGAGTAGATTTGAATATGGCCAAAGGCGATAAAATCGTTCTTTTCTCGAAAGATTCTCGTGCAACAACTGCGTTCTATGAAATTTTAAACGGAAATCAAAAAGCTGACTCTGGCACTTACGATTGGGGTGTTACCACTAATCAAGCCTATTTACCTGGCGATAACCATTCGTTTTTTGAAAACGATTATACTCTTGTAGATTGGTTGCGTCAATGGGTAAAAACCGAAGAAGAACGTGACGAAGTAAATATCCGTAGCTTTCTTGGGAAAATGATTTTTTCTGGAGAAGAAGCTTTGAAAACCTGTAACGTTTTGTCGGGTGGAGAAAAAGTGCGTTGTATGTTGTCTCGAATGATGATGGAAAGAGCGAATGTTCTAATGCTTGATGAACCTACAAACCATTTAGATTTAGAGTCGATAACAGCTTTTAATAATTCATTAAAAAACTACAAAGGTTCCGTTATTTTCACCACTCATGATCATGAATTTGCCCAAACAGTTGGTAATAGAGTGATTGAATTGACACCTAATGGAGCAATTGACCGCTACATGACGTTTGATGATTACTTGGATGATGAAAAAGTGCAAGAACTGAGAGCTAAAATGTATGCCGTATAAATAATTTATATAGACGGTAAGAATATAAATATCCCGCAAATTGTGGGATATTTTTATTAAAAGAAGTTTTTAAGTGCTAAATTCAATTGAACCCTGATTATTTCTTTCTGAAAAAATTTTGCTACTAATTTAGTACGATAATTCTATTATTTTTTGGGGCTTATTGAGATTCGCATTTTCTCTGTTTTTAATATAAAATCATAAATTGGAATTTGTATATTTGCCAAACCAAACCACACAATTA
>JAGOJA010000159.1 GCA_017995345.1 Flavobacterium sp. | reverse complement strand
TTATCGTCCTTTTTATCGTCTTTCTTTTCTTGATCCTTTTTATCGTCTTTTTTCTTATCGTCCTTTGGTGGATTATCTTTCAGCATTTTTTTGGCCAAAGCATAATTATAACGGGTTTCCTCATCGGTTGGATTATTTCTCAAGGCATTTTTATAGGCTTCTACCGCTTGTGTGTAATTCTTTTCATTCATGAATACATTTCCAAGATTATGAAAAGCACGGTGTTTCTCCCCTCTTGAATTTGAATTTTTCAATGCTTTGACATACGCAAATTTAGCCTCCGAAGATTGTTTTTGCTTGTAAATAGCATTTCCAAGATTGAAAGGTGCCGTTGCTTTATTCGGGAATTTCGAACTTGAGATTCGGTAATTAGCTTCTGCCTCTACAAATTTATTATCTGCATATTCCTGATTTGCTTTGGGCAAAATTCTGTCTTTTTGTTGCGCATACAATCCGGTCTTCCCCGTGAAAGCGAACATTAAAAAAGTAATGATAATAATTTTAAATCTTTTCATGTATTGTGACTTTATGCCTAGAAGGTTTTGAAATCTTCTAGAAATAATTATTTATTTTCGTTAAATAAATCCAATTTCTTAACCCAACTTGTTTTTCTTTCCAACAGAAAAACGTCTAGAAATAAAAATAAAAAAGCAAAACCTAAGAACCATTGAAATTGCGATTGAAAATCAGCCATTTCCGTTGCTTCAAATTCGGTTTTTTGAATATTATCCAATGCGTTTTTTATATAGTCTAGGACTTCTTTCGTATTATTACCGTTCACATACCCTCCTTTGGTGGCTTTTGCAATAGCTTCTAAACTTTCTCGATTCAATTTAGTGATTACCACTTCATTATTATTGTCTCTCTTGAAACCCTCAACAATTCCATTTCTTTTCAACGGAATAGTACCTCCTTTTTCGGTTCCAACACCAATTGTAATGATTTTCACCCCTAATTTATTCGCTTCTTCCGCTGCTTCTTCCGCTCCTTCGTTATGGTCTTCCCCATCCGAAATCATAATCAATAACTTACTCGTTTTTTTATCATCAAAGTAAGTTGTGGATAATTTGATTGCTTCGTTGAACGATGTTCCTACAGAGGAAACCATATCCGTATTCATACTCTGCAAAAACATTTTTGCAACGCTATAATCCGTTGTAATAGGCAATACAGGAAAAGCACTTCCTGCATACGCCACAATTCCTATTCTGTCGCTTCCTAACTGGTTGATGATTTGCGAAACAATTTGTTTGCTTTTGTCCAAACGATTTGGCGCTACATCTTCGGCCAGCATACTTTTAGAAACATCTATGGCAAATACAATGTCGATTCCTTCTCGCTTTACCGTTTCCATCTTAGTACCAATCTTTGGATTTACCAAGCCAAGAATCAGTCCTAGAAAAGCCAAAAGCAAGACTATTACTTTCAAAACCGGTTTGAAAACAGAACTTTCTGGACTCAGTTTTTTCACCATTTCTAAATCCCCAAACTCGCGTTGTTTTTTTCTTTTCCAATATAAATTAGCCAGAAAAACCAACACTACTAAAGGCAGTATAAAAAGAAGATATAAATATTTTTTTTCGTCTAATTCCATAATTTTTTTTACCACTAAGTTCACAAAGAAGCGCAAAGTTTACAAGACTTACTTTCCTAAAGATTTCAAATCCTGTTTTAGTCTTTGTGTTTTTAAATGTTATATAAAGCTTCTAAAAACCGTATTCCTTAATCCTATTTCAGCCAATAATAAAAAACCGGCAAACCAAATAAAAGGTCTGAATTTTTCATCGTAATCATAAAATTTCAATTCTTCAATTTCTGTTGTTTCTAATTTATTTATTGAGGCGTAAATCTCCGCTAATTTGCTATTGCTCGTTGCTCTAAAATATTTTCCGTCAGTTTTTCTGGCGATGTTTTTCATCAATTGTTCGTCAATTTCTACTTTCATCATTTGAAACAAGAACTTCCCATTTGGCGCAATAGCATAAGGAAACATGGCCATCCCATTGGTTCCAATTCCTACGGTATACACTTTAATTCCGTATTGTTTGGCAATATCCGATGCTGTTTCGGGCTCGATGAATCCGGCATTATTCACACCGTCTGTCAAAAGAATAATTACTTTACTTTTGGCTTTACTGTCTTTCAATCGGTTTACAGCAGTGGCCAATCCCATTCCTATTCCCGTTCCGTCTTGCAAAACATTATCGTATTTTATACTTCTAATGGCATCTAGAATAACCGCTTTATCGCTGGTTACCGGTGTTTTTGTGTACGCTTCAGAGGCATACACTACAAGTCCAATTCTGTCATTTGGTCGTTCTTCAACAAAATCAGCAGCTACTCTTTTCAGTGCTTCCATTCTGTTGGGTTTCAAATCTTTGGCAAGCATACTTCCAGAAACGTCTATCGCCATGACAATATCAATCCCTTTTGTCGTTTTTGTTTTATTACTTACATCGACCGTTCTTGGTCTTGCCATTGCAATTATCAAAGAACATAAAGCCAAAACCCGAAACACATTCAGTATTGGTTTTAACTTTGTCAAATTCGATTCTGTGCCTTTAAATCCTTCTAGAGAACTCATTTTTAAAGTAGCGGATTGGTGGCTCTTTTTTCGCAGGAACCAGACAATTACAACTGGAATCAATACAAACAACCAAAAAAATTCTGGGTTTAAAAAAGTTATTTTCTCCATTATTTACTTGCGTGTTTTAATTCGACCGTATTCAAAATGCGTTCTGATATTTCATTGCCATACTTGTCCCCTTCTTCATGAAAAAGTAAAATCTGCTGTAATCCGCCTTCTTGACTGAATAAAATTGCTTCATAATACATTTTAGCAGTTGTCTTATTGTCGCGGTCAATTTGAGAGAAAGTTCCATAGGCTTTCAATCCTTTGATTCCTTCTTTGGTTTCAAAATCTTCTTGCTTGACAATCATGTTTTGAGCCCCTTGCGCTTCGAGTGATTCCAAGGCACCGTCCATAGATTTAGCCAAATCAATTTCAGTTTGCTTCCCCTGTTCGCTAGCGCTCGGGTCCTGTTTGAATTTCAAAGTAGAAACCATCACATAAAAACGATCCAAAACACTTCCATAGGCAAATGATTGCATTTCTTTAATCAAAGCCATTCCGTTTTTAGGAAGTGTTTTTGTAAGGTCTACTCTCTTCAATACTTTTGGCGTTTCTATAATAATTCCAGGATTTCCATATTCACTTTTCACCCATTCGCCTTCTAATAATTCTTTTGTAGGATGACCAATAATATTGTCTTTTACATAATCAAATCCTTTGGTAACAATGAAAAAAGTAGTGGTCGCTACCAATAAAAAAATAACCGAAACCACTGCTGTTACAATGCGTTTTTTTCTTTGTTTGCGCAATTGAATTTGAATCTGTTTTTGTCTTTGCACTTCATTCAGTAACATTTCTTCCTCAACGGGAACTTCAACCGGAATTGAATCGTCTAAGGTCACAATTACTTTTTGAATTTTATTTCGATCCTCGGTGATTTCAAAATCCAGTGGTTTCGACTTGGCAAATTTCACTAAATCGGCTTGTTTCAAAACACGCTCCAAATTTTCGATAATTTCTTGCGAAAGCGTCATTTTCTTTTTGACAGAAGCGGCTCTAAGTCCTTGAATCAGTTCCGAAGTAGTGCTTTCCATTGCAGGAATTTCTATTGCTTCTTCAATATAATTTCTGGCAATATCCGTCAATTCACTATAATAGGCTTTGACTTCTCCTTTTTGCCACAATTCTTTTTTCTCTAAAGTATCCAGCAAACTGGTAGCTTTCTCGATTGGTGTTTTATAGATTTCTTCTAGGATTTTTTTCTCTTGTCTTTTTTTAATAAACCAATAAATGAAAGCTCCAATACCTACAATCAAAGCAATAATCAACAGGTATTTCCACCAATCCCCAATTGGGTTATCGGCTGGTGCAATATCCTTGATGTCAAACATTTTTTGTTTCAAAGTATCCACTTGCACATTCGCGACTTCAACCAAAAGAGAATCCGTAAAAAACGGTTTACTGTTGATAAAAATCTTGATACTTGGAACAACATATCTGCCTGAATCAAATTGGGTTAAACCGTATTTTTTGATTAATTCATAACGACCGTCCATTTTGACGGTATCAATAGGATAAGACTGGATCACCTCTAAAGCACCAAAGTTCTTTAAATTTGGAAAAATAACTTTGGACGAAGTATCAACAGTAGTTTTTATCGCGAGTTTAAACTCCGCACCAATTTTATTTTTAATCGTGTCAATACTTGTAACTACTTGCTTTTGTTGTGCGAAAACAGCAGTAGAAAGCAG
>JAGOJA010000015.1:7873-37605 GCA_017995345.1 Flavobacterium sp. | reverse complement strand
GTTTCGATGACAAAAACGAGAAACATTCCACAAAAGCGGCTTTAGGTCACTTTAAAAAAGCTGGAACTGTAGCTAAGAAAAAAGTCGTTGAATTCCAAGATTTTGCAACTGAACAAAAATTAGGAGACCTTATTGATGTTTCTATTTTTGCTGAAGGAGAATTTGTAGATGTACAAGGTGTATCTAAAGGTAAAGGTTTTCAAGGGGTTGTTAAACGTCACGGTTTTGGTGGTGTTGGTCAAGCAACTCACGGTCAACACAACCGTTTAAGAGCGCCAGGTTCTGTAGGAGCTTCTTCTTATCCATCTAGAGTATTCAAAGGAATGCGTATGGCTGGAAGAATGGGAGGAGACAATGTAAAAGTTCAAAACCTTAGAGTTTTAAAAGTAGTTGCTGAAAAGAACCTACTTGTTATTAAAGGATGTGTTCCTGGTCATAACAACTCTTATGTAATCATTCAGAAGTAATGGAAGCAAAAGTATTAGATTTCAACGGAAAAGATACTGGAAGAAAAGTTCAACTTTCTGATTCAGTATTTGGTATAGAACCAAACAATCACGCAGTATACCTTGATGTTAAGCAATATCTTGCTAATCAAAGACAAGGAACGCACAAAGCTAAAGAAAGAGCTGAAGTAGCGGGAAGTACTCGTAAGATAAAAAAACAAAAAGGAACTGGTACTGCTCGTGCGGGTAGTGCAAAGAATCCATTGTTTAAAGGTGGTGGAACAGTTTTCGGACCAAGACCAAGAAGTTATTCATTCAAATTGAATAAAAGCTTGAAAAGATTGGCAAGAAAATCAGCTTTCTCAATTAAAGCAAAAGAGTCAAGTATAATTGTTCTTGAAGACTTTAATTTTGAAACACCAAACACTAAAAATTTCATTAATGTTTTGAAAGCTTTAGAGTTAGAAAATAAAAAATCTCTATTTGTGTTGGGTGATACCAATAAAAATGTATATTTGTCCTCACGCAATTTAAAAGGCTCAAGCGTTGTAAGTAGCTTAGAATTAAGTACTTACGCTATTCTAAATGCTAATAACTTAGTTCTTTTAGAGAGTTCTTTAGAGATAATTGAAGAAAATTTAAGTAAATAATAGGATATGAGCATCATAATTAAGCCTATAGTAACGGAAAAAGTAACCAAAGAAAGTGAAGTTTTAAACCGCTTCGGATTCGTTGTTGACAAAAAAGCAAATAAAGTACAAATTAAGAAAGCTATTGAAGCTGCTTATGGAGTAACGATTTTGAGTGTTAACACGATGAACGTAAGACCGGATAGAACTACAAAATACACTAAAAGTGGTTTAATCAGTGGAAAGACAAATGCTATTAAAAAAGCAATTGTACAAGTACAAGAAGGAGAAACAATTGATTTTTACAACAATATCTAAGATAAAATGTCAGTAAGAAAATTAAAACCTATTACCCCAGGTCAGCGATTTAGAGTTGTGAATGGTTATGACGCCATTACAACTGATAAGCCGGAACGCTCTTTGATAGCGCCGATAAAAAACTCTGGAGGTAGAAATAGTCAAGGAAAGATGACCATGCGTTATACGGGTGGTGGTCACAAGCAGAGATATCGTATTATTGATTTCAAACGTACAAAAGAAGGAATTCCAGCTACAGTGAAATCAATCGAATATGATCCAAATCGTACTGCGTTTATCGCATTATTAGCTTATGCTGATGGTGAGAAAACTTATGTTATTGCTCAAAACGGATTGAAAGTAGGTCAGAAATTAGTTTCTGGTCCAGAATCTCAACCTGAAATTGGTAATACATTGCCTTTAAGTAGAGTCCCACTTGGGACTGTAATTTCTTGTATCGAATTGAGACCAGGACAAGGAGCTGTAATTGCTCGTTCTGCTGGAACATTTGCTCAATTAATGGCAAGAGATGGAAAATATGCTACAATCAAAATGCCTTCTGGTGAAACAAGATTAATCTTGCTTACTTGTTCGGCTACAATTGGAGCGGTTTCAAATTCAGACCACCAATTAGTTGTATCTGGTAAAGCAGGTAGAACAAGATGGTTAGGTAGAAGACCTAGAACAAGACCTGTTGCAATGAACCCTGTCGATCACCCAATGGGTGGTGGTGAAGGACGTTCTTCTGGTGGACATCCACGTTCAAGAAATGGAATACCAGCTAAAGGTTATAGAACTCGTTCTAAGAAAAACCCGAGTAACAAGTATATCGTAGAACGTAGAAAGAAATAATAAGATATGGCACGTTCATTAAAAAAAGGACCTTTCGTTCATTATAAGTTAGACAAGAAAGTTCAGGAAAACATTGCTGGTGGAAATAAAGGAGTAGTAAAGACTTGGTCTCGTGCTTCTATGATTACTCCAGACTTTGTTGGACAAACTATCGCAGTTCATAACGGTCGTCAATTTGTACCAGTTTACGTAACAGAAAACATGGTAGGTCACAAATTAGGAGAATTTTCACCAACTAGATCTTTTAGAGGTCATGCTGGAGCAAAAAATAAAGGTAAAAAATAAGAAGCAATGGGAGTTCGTAAAAGAGAAACAGCAGATGCGAGAAAAGAGGCTAATAAGTCTATAGCTTTCGCAAAATTGAATAACTGCCCTACTTCACCTAGAAAAATGCGCTTAGTAGCGGACTTGGTAAGAGGTCAGAAGGTAGAGAGAGCATTGAACATCTTAAGATTTAGTTCTAAAGAAGCTTCAAGAAAATTAGAGAAATTGGTTTTATCTGTTATTGCCAACTGGCAAGCAAAAAACCCAGACGCTAATATGGAGGAAGCTGGTTTATTTGTTAAAACGATTACAGTAGATGGTGGAATGATGTTGAAAAGACTTCGTCCAGCTCCACAAGGTCGCGCTCACAGAATTAGAAAACGTTCTAATCACGTAACAATCGTGCTTGGATCTATTAATAACACACAAGCAATTTAATACAAGATGGGACAAAAGACAAATCCAATTGGAAATAGACTTGGTATCATCAGAGGATGGGACTCAAACTGGTATGGTGGAAATGATTACGGTGATAAACTTGCCGAAGATTATAAAATCAGAAAGTATATCCATGCTCGTTTATCAAAAGCTAGTGTATCAAAAGTAATCATCGAGAGAACTTTGAAACTTGTAACCGTTACTATCACTACTGCTAGACCTGGTATCATTATCGGAAAAGGTGGGCAAGAGGTAGACAAGTTAAAAGAAGAACTTAAGAAAATTACTGACAAAGAGGTTCAAATCAACATCTTTGAAATCAAAAGACCTGAGCTTGACGCGTATCTAGTTGCTACAAGCATCTGTCGTCAAATCGAAAGTAGAATTTCTTACAGACGTGCAATCAAAATGGCTATTGCTGCTTCTATGCGTATGAATGCAGAAGGTATCAAGGTTTTGATTTCCGGTCGTTTGAATGGAGCTGAGATGGCTCGTTCGGAAGGTTTTAAAGAAGGTAGAATTCCTCTATCAACTTTCAGAGCTGATATTGATTATGCTTTGGCAGAAGCTCATACTACTTATGGTAGAATGGGAATCAAAGTGTGGATCATGAAAGGTGAAGTTTATGGAAAGAGAGATCTTTCTCCACTTGCTGGAATGGACAAAAAACAATCTGGTGCTGGTGGTAAAGGTGGTGATTCTCCAAGAGGAGATAGAAAGCCTTTTAATAAAGGTGGAAAACCAGACGCTCGTAAACGAAAGTAAATTTTTAAACTAAAGAAAAATGTTACAGCCTAAAAGAACAAAATACCGTAAGGTACAAAAAGGTAAAATGAAAGGAAACTCTCAAAGAGGGCATGAACTTTCTAATGGAATGTTTGGTATTAAATCTGTACATGAAGATGGAATGTTCTTAACCTCTCGTCAAATTGAAGCTGCGCGTATTGCTGCAACTCGTTTCATGAAAAGAGAAGGACAATTATGGATCAAAATATTTCCAGACAAACCAATTACTAAGAAGCCTCTTGAGGTACGTATGGGTAAAGGAAAAGGAGCCGTTGAATATTGGGCTGCTGTTGTTAAACCCGGAAGAATTATGTTTGAAGTTGGAGGAGTTCCTTTATCAGTTGCAAAAGAGGCGTTACGTCTTGCAGCTCAAAAGCTTCCAGTAAAAACTAAATTTGTCGTTGCTAGAGATTTCGAAGCGTAATTTATATTATATTATGAAACAATCAGAAATAAAAGATCTTTCTGCAGCAGAGTTGCAAGAAAAGCTTAGCCAGACTAAGAAAACATACGCTGATCTAAAAATGGCTCACGCTATTTCGCCAATTGAAAATCCACTTCAAATTAGAAGTGTAAGAAGAACAGTTGCAAGATTAGCTACCGAACTTACTAAAAGACAATAACTGTAGTCTGCTGAAAGATGGAAGAAAAAAGAAATTTAAGAAAAGAAAGAATTGGTGTTGTAACTTCTGACAAAATGGATAAATCTATTGTTGTTGCTGAAGTACGTAAAGTAAAACACCCATTATACGGTAAGTTCGTGTTGAAAACTAAAAAGTATCACGCACACGACGAAATGAACGACTGTAACATTGGAGATACGGTAAGGATCAGCGAAACGCGTCCTTTAAGTAAAACTAAATGTTGGAGGTTAGTTGAAATCTTAGAAAGAGCTAAATAATTATGGTACAACAAGAGTCAAGATTAAAAGTAGCAGATAACACAGGAGCTAAAGAAGTTTTAACTATCCGTGTTTTAGGAGGTACCAAAAGAAGGTATGCCTCTGTTGGTGACAAAATTGTAGTTTCTATCAAAGATACAGCACCTAACGGAAGCGTTAAAAAAGGAGCTGTTTCAACTGCAGTTGTGGTACGTACCAAAAAAGAAGTGAGAAGAGCTGATGGTTCTTATATTCGTTTCGATGACAATGCATGTGTTCTTTTGAACGCTGCAGGAGAAATGAGAGGAACTCGTGTTTTTGGTCCAGTAGCAAGAGAACTTCGTGAAAAACAATTCATGAAAATTGTATCATTAGCACCAGAAGTGCTTTAATTCGTTTTAAGATGATAAAGCTAAAAATAAAATCAGGTGACATCGTAAGAGTAATTGCTGGAGACCATAAAGGTGCTGAAGGTAAAGTATTACGTGTGTACAAAGAAAAAAACAAAGCGATTGTTGAAGGTGTAAACATGGTTAGTAAACATACTAAACCAAGCGCAAAAAGCCCTCAAGGTGGTATTGTAAAGAAAGAAGCTTCTATACAAATATCTAATATTTCTTTAATTGATCCTAAAACTAAGGAAACAACTAGAGTAGGTATTAGAGTAGAAGGAGATAAGAAAGTAAGATTTTCAAAAAAATCTAATCAAGTACTATAGTAATGGCGTATATACCTAGACTAAAAGAAGAATATAAGAGCAGAGTAATCGCTGCTCTTAAAGAGGAATTCGGATACGTAAACGTAATGCAAGTTCCTAAATTGGAAAAAATCGTTTTAAGTAAAGGAGTTGGTGCAGCTGTATCTGACAAAAAACTAATTGACTATGCAGTTGATGAGTTAACGAAGATCACTGGACAGAAAGCAGTATCTACTATCTCTAAAAAGGACGTTGCGTCTTTTAAATTGAGAAAAGGGATGCCGATTGGAGCAAAAGTTACTCTACGTGGAGAAAGAATGTATGAGTTTTTAGATAGACTTGTAACTTCAGCTTTACCACGTGTAAGAGACTTTAGTGGTATTAAAGCCACTGGTTTTGACGGAAGAGGAAATTACAACCTTGGTGTTTTAGAGCAAATCATTTTCCCAGAAATTGATATTGACAAAGTAAACAAAATATCAGGTATGGATATCACTTTTGTAACGTCTGCAAAAACGGATAAAGAAGCAAAGTCTCTATTAACAGAATTAGGATTACCTTTTAAAAAGAATTAAGACATGGCTAAAGAATCAATGAAAGCCCGCGAGGTTAAGAGAGAAAAAACAGTTGCTAAGTATGCTGAGAAAAGAAAAGCTTTGTTAGAAGCTGGAGATTTCGTAGGTTTGCAAAAGTTACCAAAAAATGCTTCACCAGTTCGTTTGCACAATCGTTGTAAATTAACAGGTAGACCAAGAGGATATATGCGTCAATTCGGTCTTTCACGTGTTACATTTCGTGAAATGGCAAACAACGGATTGATTCCAGGTGTTAAAAAAGCATCTTGGTAAAACGTAATTCATTACGTACTGATACAGGCGCAACACAGTTTCGTCTGTATCTTTAATATTTATAAACTGGTTTTAGGTTCGCTGAATAGTTCATCGAAAACCAAAACCGCAAATTGATACATAATGTATACAGATCCTATTGCTGATTATTTGACAAGAGTTCGTAACGCTGTGGCTGCAAACCACAAAGTTGTCGAGATTCCTGCATCTAATCTAAAAAAAGAAATAACTAAGATCTTATTCGATCAAGGTTATATCTTGAGTTACAAATTTGAGGACAACGCTGTTCAGGGTTCAATCAAAATCGCTTTAAAGTATGATAAAGATACTAAAGAGCCGGTAATTAAAGATATCCAGAGAATTAGTAAACCAGGTTTACGTAAATATTCAAGTTCTTCATCTATTCCTAGAATCCTTAACGGATTAGGTATTGCTATCGTGTCAACTTCTAAGGGGTTAATGACTGGAAAGAAAGCAAAACAATTGAACGTAGGCGGTGAGGTAATTTGTTACGTATACTAATTTAAAGACTATATAAAGATGTCAAGAATAGGTAAAAATCCGGTTGTAATCCCTGCTGGTGTAACTGTTGAAGTTGCAAATGGTATTATTACAGTAAAAGGAAAAAATGGTCAACTAACTCAGGAGTTTTCGGACGTTACTGTTACAGTTGAAGACGGTCAAGTTTTAGTAGAAAGATCGTCTGATCACAAAGACCAAAGAGCTAAACACGGTTTGTATAGATCTTTAATCAATAACATGATAATAGGTGTAACAGATGGTTTTACTAAATCATTAGAGTTGGTAGGAGTAGGTTATAGAGCTTCAAATCAAGGACAAAAATTAGATTTAGCACTTGGTTATTCTCATAATATTATTCTAGAAATTGCTCCAGAAGTTACTTTAGAAACAATATCTGAAAAAGGTAAGAACCCTATAGTTAAATTAACATCATTTGACAAACAACTTTTAGGTCAGGTAGCTGCGAAAATCAGAGGTTTCCGTAAGCCAGAGCCGTATAAAGGAAAAGGTGTTAAATTTGTAGGTGAAGTATTAAGAAGAAAAGCAGGTAAATCAGCTTAAAAAATAAGATTATGTCATTAACAAAACCTGAAAGAAGACAAAGAATTAGATTCAGAATTAGAAAAACGATTAGTGGTACTGCTACAAATCCAAGGCTTTCTGTATTTAGAAGTAACAAAGAAATTTACGCTCAACTTATTGATGACGTAAACGGTGTTACTTTACTAGCAGCTTCTTCAAGAGAAAAAGAAATAGGTAACGGTACGAATATCGAAGTGGCTACAGCAGTTGGAAAACTAGTTGCTGAAAAAGCTTTAAAAGCCGGAATAGAGGTAGTAACTTTCGATAGAGGAGGTTATTTATATCACGGTCGTATTAAATCATTAGCGGAAGGCGCAAGAGCGGCTGGACTTAAATTCTAATATAGTATGTCTAATAGTAAATACAAGAATGTAGAGTTAGTAAAACCAAGTGGTCTTGAATTAAAAGATCGTTTGGTAAGTGTAAATCGTGTTACTAAGGTTACAAAGGGTGGTAGAGCTTTTGGTTTTTCTGCTATTGTAGTTGTAGGTGATGAGAATGGAGTGGTTGGACATGGATTAGGAAAATCTAAAGATGTTTCTGAAGCAATTGCGAAGGCAGTAGAAGATGCTAAGAAAAATTTGATTAGAGTTCCTTTGAATGGACACACTATTCCACATGCACAAAAAGGTAAATTTGGTGGAGGACGTGTATTTTTAATTCCAGCATCACACGGTACTGGAGTAATTGCCGGTGGATCTGTGAGAGCAGTTATCGAATCAGCAGGAATTCACGATATCTTATCTAAATCACAAGGATCATCAAATCCTCACAACGTAGTAAAAGCAACTTTTGATGCTTTACTTCAATTGAGAAGTGCTTATTCTGTTGCAAAGCAAAGAGGCGTTTCTTTAGAAAAAGTTTTTAAAGGTTAATTCAAGGAAATTATGGCTAAATTATTAGTAAAACAAGTTAGAAGCAAAATCAACTGTCCTCTTACTCAAAAGAGAGGATTAGAAGCTTTAGGTCTACGTAAAATGGGACAAGTTGTAGAGCATGATTCAAATCCTACAATCCTTGGTATGATAAATAAAGTTAAACACTTAGTTTCTGTTGAAGAAGCTAAATAACAAATACTGTTATGAATTTAAGTAACTTACAACCTGCTGAAGGTTCTACACACAATCAAAATAAGAGATTAGGTAGAGGAGAAGGTTCTGGAAAAGGTGGTACTTCAGCAAGAGGTCACAAAGGAGCAAAATCTCGTTCTGGTTATTCTAAAAAGATTGGTTTTGAAGGAGGGCAAATGCCACTTCAAAGACGTGTGCCTAAGTTTGGTTTTACAAACATCAATCGTAAAGATTACGAAGGTGTAAATCTTGATACACTTCAACTGTTAGTTGATAATGGTGTTATTAAAGATACTGTTGATATGACAGTTTATGTTGCTAATCGTTTAGCTACTAAAAATGAAATCGTTAAGATTTTAGGTAGAGGTGAATTGACAGCAAAATTAAAAGTAACCGCTCACAAATTTACTGCTACTGCTAAAGCCGCTATTGAAGCTGCTGGAGGAGAAGCTGTAACAATGTAATTTTTCAATTAATATGAAGAAATTTATTGAATCAATAAGTAATGTTTGGAAGATTGAGGAGCTGAAAAATAGAATCCTAATTACATTGGGTTTACTTTTAGTTTATCGTTTTGGGGCTCAAGTAACCCTACCAGGTATTGATGCTACACAGTTAGGTAATTTAGCTGGGCAAACTAAGGAAGGGATTGGTTCAATTCTTGACATGTTTACTGGAGGTGCATTCTCACAAGCTTCTGTTTTTGCTTTGGGAATTATGCCTTATATTTCCGCTTCTATTGTTGTTCAGTTAATGGGAATTGCGATTCCTTACTTGCAAAAGCTTCAAAGTGATGGGGAAAGCGGTAGAAAGAAGATTAATCAAATTACTCGTTGGTTGACAATAGGAATTACTTTAGTTCAAGGTCCAACTTACATCTATAATTTATATAGAACATTACCTAGTAATGCATTTTTATTAGGATTTAATTCATTTGAATTCTTATTTTCTTCAGTTATTATTTTAGTTACAGGGACAATTTTTGCCATGTGGTTAGGAGAAAAAATTACTGATAAAGGAATTGGAAATGGTATTTCTTTGTTAATTATGGTTGGAATTTTGGCTAGATTTCCTCAGGCTTTTATCCAAGAGTTTACAACAAGAGTTACCAATAATAATGGAGGACCTATGCTGTTGGTTATCGAGATTATCATCTGGTTATTGGTAATCGTTTGTTGTGTGCTTTTAGTTATGGCTGTCAGAAGAATTCCTGTTCAATATGCTCGACGTACAACATCAGGTGATTTCGAACAAGATATGTTGAATGGTAATAGACAGTGGATTCCTTTAAAGCTTAATGCTTCAGGGGTTATGCCGATTATTTTTGCACAAGCAATTATGTTTATACCAGCTGCTTTGGCAGGACTGTCTAAATCTGATACATCACAGTCTATTGTTGGCGCTTTTAGTAATATGTTTGGCTTTTGGTATAATCTAGTATTTGCAACTTTAATAATTGTATTTACTTTCTTTTACACAGCTATTACTGTTCCTACTAACAAAATGTCTGACGATTTAAAGAGAAGTGGTGGTTTTATTCCAGGTATCAGACCGGGAGTTGAAACTTCTGATTATCTTGACAAAGTGATGTCTTTAATAACTTTTCCAGGATCTTTATTTCTTGCTCTAATCGCTGTGTTCCCAGCAATAATTGTAAGTATTATGGATGTTCAACAATCTTGGGCAATGTTTTTTGGAGGTACTTCATTAATAATTATGGTTGGAGTTGCCATAGACACAATGCAGCAAATCAATTCATATTTGTTGAATAGACACTATGACGGTTTAATGAAAAGTGGTAAAAATAGAAAAGCAGTAGCTTAACTTATGGCAAAACAATCAGCAATAGAACAAGACGGATCAATCATTGAAGCATTGTCAAATGCAATGTTCCGTGTAGAGTTAGAAAATGGACATATTGTAATCGCCCATATATCTGGAAAAATGCGTATGCATTACATCAAATTATTACCTGGTGATAAAGTGAAACTAGAAATGAGCCCTTACGATTTGTCAAAAGCAAGAATTACTTATAGATATTAAAGGATATTCAAAATGAAAGTTAGAGCTTCAGTAAAAAAGAGAAGTCCCGAGTGCAAAATTGTGCGAAGAAAAGGGAGATTGTACGTAATAAACAAAAAGAATCCTAGATTTAAACAAAGACAAGGATAATTATGGCAAGAATAGCAGGGGTAGATATCCCAAAAAACAAGAGAGGTGTTATAGCACTTACCTACATCTTCGGATTAGGAAAAAGTAGAGCTATTGAGATTTTAGAAAAAGCTCAAGTTAGCCAAGATAAAAAAGTTCAAGATTGGAATGATGACGAGATCGGAGCAATCCGTGAAGCGGTATCAAGTTTTAAAATTGAAGGAGAATTGCGTTCTGAAGTTTCTTTAAACATCAAACGTTTAATGGATATTGGATGTTATAGAGGTATCCGTCATAGAACTGGTCTTCCTTTAAGAGGACAAAGAACTAAAAACAACTCTAGAACAAGAAAAGGTAAAAGAAAAACTGTTGCTAACAAGAAGAAAGCAACTAAATAATAAGTAATATGGCTAAAGCAACTGCAAAAAAACGTAAAGTTATCGTTGAATCAACGGGAGAAGCTCATATTTCTGCTACTTTTAACAACATCATCATTTCTTTGACTAACAAAAAAGGTGAAGTTATTTCTTGGTCTTCAGCTGGTAAAATGGGTTTTAGAGGTTCTAAAAAGAATACTCCATACGCAGCCCAAATGGCAGCAGAAGATTGTAGTAAAGTAGCTCTTGAAGCTGGACTTAAAAAAGTAAAGGTTTATGTAAAAGGACCAGGAAACGGACGTGAGTCTGCTATCCGTTCTTTGCATAATGGTGGAATTGAAGTTACAGAGATTATTGATGTTACTCCAATGCCGCACAACGGATGTCGTCCTCCTAAAAGACGTAGAGTTTAGTACTCAAAAAAATATTTATAGTATAACCTAGATTGAATATCGATTATTGAAGGATAAGACCTGAATTCATAATCTCAATCTTAAACAATTTAAAATGGCAAGATATACTGGTCCTAGTACAAGAATCGCTCGTAAATTTGGCGAAGCAATTTTCGGAGACGATAAAGCTTTCGAAAAAAGAAATTATCCACCCGGACAACACGGGATGGCTAAAAAAAGAGGTAAAAAATCTGAATTTGCGATCCAATTGATGGAAAAGCAAAAAGCTAAATATTCTTATGGAATTTTAGAAAAACAATTCAGAGGCTTGTTTAAAAAAGCATCAGCTGCACGTGGTGTAACTGGTGAAGTTCTTCTTCAGTTTTGTGAGTCTAGATTAGATAATGTAGTATACAGAATGGGAATTGCACCTTCTAGAAGAGGAGCTAGACAATTAGTTTCTCATAGACACATCACTGTAAACGGTGATGTTGTAAACATTGCTTCTTACCACCTTAAACCTGGTGATAAAGTTGCTGTTCGTGAGAAATCTAAGTCTTTAGAAGCTATCGAACGTTCTTTATCTAATTCAAGTCATGTTTATGAATGGATTACTTGGAATAACGATGTAAAAGAAGGTACTTTTGTTTCTGTACCAGCAAGACTTCAAATTCCAGAAAACATTAAAGAACAATTAATCGTAGAGTTGTACAACAAATAATAATTGACTTAGTCGAAATTTATGGCAATATTTAATTTTCAGAAGCCCGATAAAGTTATCATGATCGATTCAACCGATTTTGAAGGTAAATTTGAGTTTAGACCTTTAGAGCCTGGTTACGGATTGACCGTTGGTAATGCACTTAGAAGAGTTTTGCTTTCAGCATTAGAAGGTTATGCAATTACATCTGTTCGTATTGAAGGTGTAGATCATGAGTTTTCTACTATTTCAGGAGTTGTTGAGGACGTTACCGAAATTATTCTTAATCTTAAACAAGTTCGTTTCAAACGTCAAATTGAAGATATAGATAATGAATCAGTTACTATTTCTGTTTCAGGTAAAGACCAATTAACAGCTGGTGATTTTCAGAAATTTATTTCAGGTTTCCAAGTTTTGAATCCAGAACTGGTAATTTGTAATTTAGACAGTAAAATCAAACTTAATTTCGATTTAACGATCGAAAAAGGGAGAGGTTATGTTCCTGCTGAGGAGAACAAAAAACAGAATGCTGCAATTGGAACTATTTTTACTGATTCAATTTTTACTCCGGTAAAAAATGTAAAGTATGCAATTGAAAACTTCCGTGTAGAGCAAAAGACAGATTACGAAAAATTAGTTTTTGAAATAAAAACAGATGGATCTATTAATCCAAAAGATGCCCTTACTGAAGCTGCCAAAGTTTTAATTCACCATTTCATGTTGTTTTCTGATGAAAGAATTACACTTGAGGCTGATGAAATCGCACAAACAGAATCGTATGATGAAGAATCATTACACATGAGACAATTGCTTAAAACTAAGCTTGTTGATATGGATCTTTCTGTAAGAGCATTAAATTGTTTGAAAGCGGCTGAAGTTGATACACTTGGTGATTTAGTATCGTTCAATAAAAATGACCTAATGAAATTCCGTAATTTTGGTAAAAAATCTTTAACTGAACTTGATGAACTTGTAGCAGTTAAAAATTTGAACTTCGGGATGGATTTAGCAAAATACAAACTAGATAAAGAATAAATACTCATATTTTGCTCTCCATAGAGGATAGTAGCAAGATGAGGGTTTAAAAAAACACGTCATGAGACACGGAAAAAAATTCAACCACTTAAGCAGACAGACAGCACATAGAAAATCTATGTTAGCTAATATGGCTTGTTCTCTTATCGAGCACAAACGTATTAACACTACTGTGGCTAAAGCGAAAGCGCTTAAACAATTCGTTGAGCCTTTAATAACAAAATCAAAACAAGATACGACTCACAACCGTCGTATCGTTTTTGCTTACTTACGTAGCAAATATGCGGTAACTGACTTGTTCAGAGACGTGGCTGCTAAAGTAGGTGACCGTCCAGGTGGATACACTCGTATCATTAAAGTTGGAAATCGTTTAGGAGATAATGCTGATATGGCAATGATCGAATTAGTAGATTTCAATGAACTTTACAATGGTGGTAAAAAAGAAGTTAAAAAAGTAAAAAGCCGTCGTGGTGGTAAAGCTAAGAAAGATGAAGCTACTGTAGCTCCAGCTGCCGAAACTGAAACAACTACTGACGCTGCTGAATAATTATGAAAATAATCATTCAATAAAAATTAAGGATAAACTATTTATAGTTTATCCTTTTTTTTTGATTTTTTTGGAGCAAAAACCTTGGGGTTTAATTACGTAGTTTCCCGCTGTTCACGGTATCTTTTGCCTTTAATTAAAAGCAAAAAGAGACTTCCCGAAGTTTCGGGACCAGTAGGGCTAGATTTTGATGTTTTTATTTTACAATAAATTTCAAAAATTTGCATCCATTGCTTTAAAGGATTAAATTTGCACAATCTTTAATTACAGCTGAAACTAACTTTTGCACGTTCCAAGAGACTAAAAAAAAGTAATAGAAATTAACGAATGAAATATACAACACGACAAAAAGCAATACTTCTATTAAGTGACGGAACCATATTCCACGGAAAATCAATCGGAATCAGTGGAGCCACTTTTGGAGAAGTTTGTTTTAACACAGGAATGACTGGTTATCAAGAAATATTTACGGATCCATCTTATTTTGGTCAGTTAATGGTAGCTACTAATGCTCATATTGGAAATTATGGGGTTAATGACAAAGAAATTGAATCCGATAGTATTAAAATTGCTGGATTGGTTTGCAAAAATTTTAGCTTTAATTATTCTCGTGAAGATGCGCAAGGGAGTTTAGAAGATTATTTTATCAAACAAAATCTAATCTGTATTTCAGATGTAGATACGCGTGCTCTAGTAAGTTACATACGTGATAATGGAGCGATGAATGCCGTGATTTGCACAGATGAAACTCCAATAGAAGAATTGAAAATTGCGTTAGCTAAAGTTCCTGATATGAAAGGCTTGGAGTTAGCTTCTAAAGTCTCTACTAAAACTCCCTATTTTTATGGTGATGAGAACGCCACTTATAAGATTTCGGCACTTGATTTAGGAATAAAAAAGAATATCCTTCGCAATCTAGCTAAAAGAGATTGTTATATCAAAGTATTTCCTTTTGATTCTTCTTATACGGATTTAGCAGCTTTTAATCCAGATGGTTATTTTTTATCCAATGGGCCTGGTGATCCTGAACCGCTTTCGGGTGCTATTCAAGTTGCTAAAGAAATTCTTGAAAATAACAAACCCTTATTTGGAATCTGTCTTGGACATCAAGTAATTGGTTTGGCGAACGGGATTTCGACGTATAAAATGTTTAATGGCCATAGAGGAATCAATCATCCCGTAAAAAATATAATTACTGGAAAAGGAGAAATCACTTCTCAAAATCATGGTTTTGCCGTAAATAAAGAAGAATTGGACAATCATCCTGATTTGGAGATTACGCATCTTCATCTAAATGATGGAACGGTTGCAGGTATGCGTATGAAAAGCAAAAATTGTTTCTCAGTACAATATCACCCAGAGGCTAGTCCAGGACCACATGATTCATCCTATTTATTTGATCAATTTATTGAGAATATAAAAGGATAAAATTGGAGTAATTTCCGAAAGTAGCTATTTTAAAAAGGGTTTGACTTGATTTAGTCAAACCCTTTTTTGTAAAGTGGTCTTACATGCCAAAAGGATATGTTTCTGGGATTTGATTTCCATCTGGACAAATAAGCATCGGATGCAATGCATTAGTTTCGTCTAGAAAAATAAATGCATCGTATCTTTTAGGGAGTATGGAGGGGACGTAATTTCCAAATCTTTCATGTTCGGGATTATAAACCACCCCAATTGCACGATGTGCTATATAGGATAAAAGACATTTTTCGTCCTTTACTTTATTCATTAATAACAATTTATTTTTTCCATTGCCAGCTACATGAAAAGAATGTTCCCAGCTTCCTTGCACGGCTTCTGGAACTTTTATTTTCCGCATTGAATCGCCCCATTCTCTTCCAGCAATTACACTTCCTTTGTAAGAGCCAAATCCCAAGGCAACAACGCCGTCGCTTGAATGTTGCTCTCTTAATAGCTGTCCTACATTTAGCATTCCTGTATTTGCCATCTCTGTAGCACGCGCATCGCCAATGTGGGTATTGTGTGTTCCCAAACTATTATTTTTGCGTTTTTTCCATGAAATTTCATTAGTCGCGCTATAGTAGATACCATGTGTTCATCACGAATATTCCACGAGGCCGAACTTCTTTTTAACATCGCGCGGTAATACTTTTCTGCATTTCTTGCAATAAATGCATTTTGTTCTATACTTAAAACATTTTCTGCATCATGATTATAGTTGGGGATGTTTTTTTGTATTTCCGTAAGCAGGTCTATGATTTCTTTTTCGCATATTTCCGGAATATATGAAGATGCTTTGGCATAAGATCGCCCTTCGTCTTTATTATAAGGCTCAAAACATTTTTGTACTGTTTTTGCAAATGCTAATGCTTTTAGGTCATTTTTTTCTAAAAACTGAATGATGGAATTCATTGATTCATTGAAGCTATAAACATCCAATCCATAAAAACCAATTTTTTTATCAATAGGGAGATTTTCATTGAAGACCTTCAGCCATTCGATGAATGCTGCTGTTTCCCAATTTGCCCACATCCAAGTAGGCCATCTATTAAATTTATTCATCACGCTAAAGATGTCTTCTCCTGAATCTAAATATCCTTTTGCATAGCGATTTAAGCGATAGCAATCAGGCCAGTCTCCTTCGACTGCTACAAACGAAAAACCTTTTTCCTGAATTAGCCGTTGTGTGATTTTTGCTCTCCAGGTATAATATTCATGTGTGCCATGTGAGGCTTCGCCTAAAAGAACGTATTTTGAATCTCCTATGTAGTCAATTAATGGGTCTAAATCTGCTGTGCTTTCTAATGGAGTGGCTGCTTTATTTAATAAAGCTACAATCTCACTAGAATTGATTAAATTATTTCCATTTTCTGAAGCTTCCATCACTTTTTTATTTAGAAATTGAATTGTCTAAATTGCTGTTTAGGAAAGATACAACATAGATTTCGTTTTTTTATAAAAACCATGTAAATTGTTGATAATCAATTTATTTGAATTAATTTGTTATTGAAGACAGTTTTTTTTGAGATGAAATAAGTATAGTTAAGTTTTATTGAATCTGAAATAGGATTCTTTAATTGGCGGATTCGATTTTAATGCAATTGGAATTAATAACAGATTTTTGAAGAAATAAATGTTAAAAAAGTCGAAAAGTTTTGTTTGTAGAAAAATATAACGTTTTCGTTAATAACATTCATTGTTTTCATTAAACCATTCCAAAAGATAGGATATATTTGTATTTTAAAATTTAAAATTTTAGTATATGAGTATTATTATCAAAATTCACGCAAGACAAATTTTCGATTCAAGAGGAAATCCTACAATAGAGGTAGATGTAATTACTGACAATGGAGTTTTAGGAAGAGCTGCAGTACCTTCTGGAGCATCAACTGGAGAACATGAAGCGGTTGAGTTACGTGATGGAGGAAAAGCTTTCCTTGGAAAAGGGGTTTTGAATGCAGTGAAAAATGTGAATACCATTATTTCTGAAGAACTTTTAGGTGTTTCTGTTTTCGAACAAAATTTAATTGATAAAATAATGATTGATTTAGATGGTACTCCAAATAAATCAAACTTAGGAGCAAATGCAATTTTAGGTGTTTCTCTTGCTGTGGCCAAAGCGGCTGCCAATGAATTGGGATTGCCTTTATACAGATACATAGGTGGTGTTTCTGCAAACACTTTGCCTGTGCCAATGATGAATATCATCAATGGTGGGTCACATTCTGATGCACCTATCGCATTTCAGGAATTTATGATTTTCCCGGTAAAAGCAACATCGTTTTCACATGCTATGCAAATGGGAACTGAAATTTTTCATAGTTTGAAAAAAGTATTACACGACAGAGGACTCTCTACAGCAGTAGGTGACGAGGGTGGTTTTGCACCAAATCTAGCGGGTGGAACTGAAGATGCTTTAGATACTATCAAAAAAGCAGTTGAAGCAGCAGGCTATACTTTTGGAGACGAAATTATGATTGCTTTGGATTGTGCTGCTGCTGAGTTTTATGTAAATGGTAAATACGATTATTCTAAATTTGAAGGAGAAACTGGTAAGGTTAGATCTTCTGCTGAACAAGTAGATTATTTAGCTGAATTAGTAGCTAAATATCCTATCATTTCTATTGAAGACGGAATGGATGAAAATGATTGGGATGGATGGAAATTGCTTACTGATAAAATTGGGGATAAAGTACAATTAGTAGGTGATGATTTATTCGTTACCAATGTAACGCGTTTGTCAACTGGTATTGAAAAAGGAATTGCTAATTCAATCCTTATTAAAGTAAATCAAATAGGAACATTAACCGAAACGATTGCTGCTGTAAATATGGCTAAAAATGCAGGTTATACTTCTGTAATGTCACATCGTTCTGGAGAAACAGAAGACAATACAATTGCGGATTTAGCAGTAGCTTTAAACTGTGGTCAAATTAAAACGGGTTCAGCTTCTCGTTCTGACCGTATGGCTAAATACAATCAATTATTAAGAATTGAAGAAGAATTAGGAGATACAGCTTATTTTCCTGGCAAAAATGCTTTCAAAATAAAATAATTCTTATCATTTTTTTATATAAAGCCATTCACCTAATGTGAGTGGCTTTTTTTGTGATATTTAGTAATTTCATTGTCTTTTTCTCTTTTTATTTACTGTTTTATTTCTTAGATTTGAGAAATTATTATTTTAAAAGTTTATTTTCAATTATATTATGTCAAAAACAGCAAAATTAGAAATAGATGGTAAGACATTTGAGTTTCCAGTTATTACAGGAAGTGAAAATGAATCAGCTGTCGATATTAGTAAGTTACGTGATCTTTCAGGATTTATAACTCTTGATCCAGGGTATAAAAATTCAGGTTCTTGTAAAAGTGATATTACTTTTCTTGATGGGGAACTTGGAATTTTAAGATATAGAGGGTATTCAATTGAAGATTTAGCCGAGAAAGCTAATTTCCTTGAGGTGTCTTATCTCTTAATTTTTGGAGAGTTGCCTACCAATAATCAATTAGAGCAATTTGAAAACGACATAAGAAAATATACTTTAGTCAATGAAGAAATGAAAAACATCATAGATGGTTTTCCTAAAACGGCTCACCCTATGGGTGTCTTGGCGGCTTTGACAAGTGCTTTGACTGCATTTAATCCTAAATCGGTAAATGTTGAAAAAGAAAAAGAAATGTATGAGGCCGTTTGTAAAATTATGGGGAAATTCATGGTGATTGCATCTTGGACATACAGAAAAAGTATGGGCTTTCCGCTGAATTATTATGATAATACAAAAGGATATGTAGAAAATTTTATGCGTTTAATGTTCCAGTTGCCTACCGGACCTTACACACCTAATCCTATAGTTATTGATGCTTTGGATAAACTTTTTATTCTTCACGCAGACCACGAACAAAACTGCTCAACATCTACAGTGAGAATGGTTGGTTCTTCGCATGCTGGATTGTTTGCTTCTATCTCTGCTGGTGTTTCTGCACTTTGGGGACCATTACATGGCGGAGCAAATCAGGCCGTTCTCGAAATGTTAGAAGAAATCCATGCAACTGGTGGTGATGCCGATAAATATTTGAATAAAGCCAAAGACAAAAACGATCCATTTAGATTAATGGGTTTTGGTCACCGAGTTTACAAAAACTTTGATCCAAGAGCAAAAATCATTAAAAAAGCGGCTGACGAAGTTTTAGCAACTTTAGGTGTTGATGACCCAATTCTTGCGATTGCAAAAAAACTAGAAGCATCAGCTTTAGAAGATGAGTATTTCAAATCAAGAAATTTATATCCAAACGTAGATTTCTATTCTGGGATTATTTATAGAGCTTTGGGCATTCCTACAGATATGTTTACAGTAATGTTTGCCATAGGACGTTTGCCAGGTTGGATTGCACAATGGAAAGAGATGCGAGAAAACAAAGAGCCTATTGGAAGACCAAGACAGATTTATACAGGTCATCCTTTGAGAGACTTTGTGTCATCTGACAAAAGATAAAATCAGTTCTAAAAGCTTCACTAATTTGTGGAGCTTTTTTTATATTTGTCAAAAGCTAAAAAGACATGTTACAATTAAATGTTAATAATGAAACGTCAAGACTTCGGGCGGTAGTTCTGGGCTCAGCAGTTCATAATGGGCCAACTCCAAAGGTCGAGCAAGCCTACGATCCAAAATCGTTAGAGCATATACTTGCAGGAACTTACCCTAAGGAAAAAGATATGGTGGAGCAAATGGAAGCATTTAACACCGTTTTGAGAAAATACAACATAAAAGTGTATCGTCCCCAAATAATTGAAAATTACAATCAGATATTTGCAAGAGATATTGGTTTTGTGATTGATGACACTTTTGTGAAATCGAATATTTTGCCGGATAGAGAAAGAGAATTAGATGCAATACAATATATAATTGACCAAATTGATCCCAAAAAAGTGGTGCGTCCTCCTGCCGAGGTTCATATCGAAGGAGGTGATGTTATGTTGTGGAACAATTATGTGTTCATTGGAACCTACAAAGGAAGTGACTATAAAGATTATATTACTGCAAGAACGAATATGCAAGGAGTACAATATATTAAAGATTTATTTCCAAATAAAATGATTAAGGAATTTGACTTGGTGAAATCTAAAATTGAAGCGCGTGACAATGCCTTGCATTTAGATTGTTGTTTTCAACCGGTTGGGACTGATAAAGGGATTATCTACAAAAGGGGATTCCGAGAAGAAGCTGATTATTTGTTTTTGGTGCGTCTTTTTGGAAAAGAAAACCTATTTCATATTACCAGAGAAGAAATGTACAATATGAATTCTAATGTTTTTTCTATTGATACAAATGTGGTGGTTTCAGAAAGAAACTTCACCCGACTCAACAATTGGTTGCGTGCAAACGGTTTTGTGGTAGAAGAAATTCCATACGCTGAAATTGCAAAACAAGAAGGATTATTACGATGTTCTACCTTACCTTTAATTAGAGATTAAATATTTGTTTAGGGTTTAAAGTTTAATGATGCTCAACGTTAAACTTTAAACGATTAAACTTTAAACTTAAAATATATGAAACAAACTACAAATTCCATATTAATGATTCGCCCGGTTGCGTTTAGAATGAACGAACAAACGGCAGTAAATAATTATTATCAAAAGGTTTTAGACGGTCTTTTACCTGCAACGGTAAATGCCAAAGCACAACAAGAGTTTGATGCTTTTGTAGAAAAACTAACTGCAGTTGGTGTTGATGTTACAGTTGTTGATGACACGTTGAATCCCGATACGCCAGACAGTATTTTTCCCAACAACTGGATTTCTTTTCACGAAAATGGCGATGTCGCTTTGTATCCAATGTTTGCAGAAAATCGCCGTGGGGAACGTCGCGAAGATCTTTTGGATGTTCTGGAAGATAAAGGCTTTGTAATTCATAACATTGTAGATTACACAGCGGCTGAGGAAGATGGTTTTTTCTTAGAAGGAACAGGAAGTTTGCTCTTGGACAGGGTAAACAGCAAAGCGTATTGCGCTTTGTCACCCAGAGCGGATGAAGAATTGTGTATAGAATTCTGTGAGGATTTTGATTATGCACCAGTGATTTTTGAAGCTTTTCAAACTGTTGATTCAGAACGAAAACTGATTTATCATACCAATGTGATGATGTGTTTGGGTGAAACCTTTGCGGTAATTTGCTCCGATTGTATTGACGATAAGAAAGAACGTAAAATGGTTCTAGACAATCTGAAAGAAAATGGAAAAGAAATTATTCTGATTACTGAAGCTCAAGTGAACAATTTTGCGGGAAACATGCTTGAAGTTCGTGGAGCAAATGACAAACGATATTTGGTTATGAGTGCAGCTGCACATAAAAGTTTGACTCCAAAACAAATGGAACAATTAGAGAAACATGCTGAAATTTTGAGTTCCAGTCTAGATACTATTGAAGCTTGTGGCGGAGGAAGTGCTAGATGTATGATGGCTGAAATTTTCTTACCAAGAAATTAATAAAAAAAACCGGAAATGATTTTAAAAATTGTATCCGGTTTTTTTATTGCTTTATTGGTCACAGAAATAGTTTAAAACTATGCGCTTTAGTGCATTTGCCTTTCAGGGTCTAAAAAAATTTACCGCAGATTCGCATATTTTTTTTGAGGTTATAATAAATCTGTGAATCTGCGGTTGATTTTTAGTATTATAACCGTGCAGACTTTCAGTCTGCTAAACCAAAACTATGGACTTCAAGCCCATAGTGGTTTATTTAGGAGAGATTCCCCTTTATAATGTTGATAATGGCGCTTACAATATATTGTATTCCTATCGCAATAACAATGAAACCTACAATTCTTGATATGGCAACAATCCCAGATGCTCCAAGAATTTTTGCTAAATAATGAGCGCTTCTAAGAACGATAAAAATTATAGCTGAAATCGCAATAATAGCAACTACAGAAATAATGATCTCTATAGTTGTATTGTGTTCCTGATAAAATGCAATAAGTAAAGAAATAGACCCAGGGCCGGCAAGCATAGGGATTGCAAGCGGAGTTAATGCAATGTCATTTCTTTTTTGTGCATCAGTTTCTGCTTTTTTATTAATACCTCTTTTCTTAGTGAGTTTGCCGGAAAGCAATGAGAATCCTGAGCTAACAATAATAATTCCGCCCGCTATTCGGAGTGCATCAATACTAATTCCGAAAAAAAGCAATACGTATTCCCCAATAAAAAAGGAGACAATAAGAATAATAAATACATTTATGGCTGTCCATAATGAAATTCGGGAACGCTCTTTTTTTGTATCATGCTGTGTAAGACCTACAAAAATTGGAACAGTTCCAATAGGGTTTAAAACAGAGAAAAGCGCAATAAAAAGATAAATAAACAGATCCATACTTTAGATTTAAGGCTGCAAAAATACTCTTTTTTATTTTTGAATGTTAGGCAAATGTTTTTTATTACCGCTATAACTAAACCTTAATATTCCTAAACCAATAGACCTTTTTGATTACTTTTGCTAAATACACTTATACAAAATGATAAAGAATAAAAAAACATTGGTTCTTGGTGCATCAACTAAGCCAGAGCGCTACGCCTTCAAAGCCATAAACATGTTAGTAGATAAAGGACATTCGGTTCTTGCAGTAGGTCAAAATGCAGGTGAAGTTGCCGGTGTAAAAATCCAGACGAAAGCCATTCCATTAAAAAACATCGATACCGTTACTTTATATCTAAACCCAACACGTCAACGCGATTATTACAATTACATCGTCGAAACAAAGCCAAAACGTGTCATTTTCAATCCCGGTACGGAGAATCCGGAGTTCTATCAATTGTTGCAACTAAACGGTATCAAGGTAGAAGTAGCTTGCACATTGGTTTTGTTGACTACAAATCAGTACTAAATTTTTTAGGAGCTAATTCCAGCTGTACGCTATATCTTTTCTTGTTCCGTTAAATAACACGGAACAAGAAAAGGATGCCGCTGCCATCTGGGCTAAAAACTAGAATCGTGTTCCAGAAGCGACCTTTTTACTAATCAACAACAATCCAAGAAAAGTAATAAGCCCGTTTACGATGATCAATTCGTTATCAAAAACATATCCAAAAAATAAGGTCTTCGAATTTTCGCTGATAAAGTAAGTCAGCGCTGGTGATAGGAAGCAAATGACAGGGACAAATTTGTCTTTGACCGTTTTTGATGGTACAAATAATCCAAAACAATACAATCCCAAAAGCGGACCATATGTATAGGACGCTACCCTGAAAATCATCCCCACTACAGAGCTGTCATTAATAGAATTAAAAAAAATAATTACTAAAAACATTAAAAACGAAAAGGCAATATGTACTAAATGCCTGTTTCGAACTACGTTTGGTTTGTTTAGATTCTCCACCTTATCCATTCCCAAAAAATCCACGCAAAAAGAAGTCGTAAGTGCAGTCAAAGCCGAGTCTGTAGTTGCAAATGTTGCAGCCGTCAATCCCAGCAAGAAAATAATCGATGGAATTAATGTCAAATGATTAAAGGCAATTTCAGGGAAAAGCAAATCGGTTCTGGGTTTTCCAGTAACTAAATCCGTTGGAACTTCAATTCCGTTTTTAGCAGCATAAATATAAAGTAAAGCACCCACGCTTAGAAAAAAGATATTGATAAGAACAAAAATACCCGTAAACGTAAACATGTTTTTTTGAGCTTCGCCAATGTTCTTACAACTCAGGTTCTTCTGCATTAAATCCTGATCTAAACCTACCATGGCAATGGTTACAAAGATTCCTCCCAGAATTTGTTTTGCAAAATGAAACTTACTCGTTATAAAATCCTCAAAGAAAAATACCTTAGAGTAATTGCTGTTTTTTACGGTTTCAAAAGCTTCGAAAATATTTAAATTTAAGCTTTTGCAAATAAAGAAAATAGTCATAAAAACGGAGGTCACTAAGAAAAAAGTCTGCAAAGTGTCCGTAATAATAATGGTTTTGAGTCCGCCTCGATACGTATAGGCAAATATCAACGCTAGCGAAATGAGAACGGTAAAGGCAAACGGAACGCCGTAAAAGTCAAAAACATAGCGTTGCAATACAATGACAACAAGATACAATCGGAAGGCAGATCCAATGGTTCGGCTAATTAAGAAAATGGTTGCGGCAGTTTTGTAGGAGTAAATTCCTAATCGATGTTCGATATACCCATAAATCGAAGTCAAATTCATTCGATAATACAACGGCAGCAATACTTTTGCAATCAAGACAAAACCAATAGCATTCCCCAAAACAAACTGAAAATATTTGAATTGCTCCCCATTTGGCGAACCAACTTCTCCCGGAACTGAAATAAAAGTCACTCCTGAAAGTGCCGTTCCAATCATTCCAAAAGCGACTAAATACCATTTGGAGTTTTTATTGGCTTTAAAAAAAGCATCATTGCCGCTGTCTTTTTTGCTTACAGAATGAGAGATGTAAAATAAAATTCCAAAATAAACGATTATAAGTATTAGAATGGTGCTGGGAGTCATTTTTTTTTGAGTTTAAAGCGACCAAAATACGATTTTTTGTTTAATTGCTATTTTGTTTATTTGATGCTTTGTCAAATCATGGAATCGATTTAGCAAATAACCGATTAAACAAATAAACAAATTACTACATTTGCAGTTATGGAATTTTCTTCGAAATTAATAGAAAATGCAGTGAACGAAATGTCTCAATTGCCCGGAATTGGCAAGCGAACGGCTTTGCGATTGGTACTGCATTTATTGAAACAACCCAAAGAGCAAATAGGATTTCTGTCGCAAGCCTTGGTCGCTATGCGGGAGGATATTAAGTATTGCGTAAGCTGTCACAATATTTCGGATAGCACGATGTGCGAAATTTGTGCTAATAAAAGCAGGAATCATCAAATTATATGTATTGTTGAGGACATTCGCGATGTGATGGCAATCGAAAATACAGGTCAATTTAGAGGGATTTATCATGTTCTTGGAGGGAAAATTTCTCCCATTGATGGCGTTGGGCCGAGTCAGTTGAACATAACGACTTTAGTCGAAAAAGTAAAATCAGGAAGTGTAAACGAAATTATTTTCGCTTTAAGCTCTACTATGGAGGGCGATACGACTAATTTTTACATCTATAAACAAATTGCCGATTGTGAAATAATACTATCAACAATTGCCAGAGGAATCTCAGTAGGTGATGAACTGGAATATGCTGATGAAGTTACTTTGGGACGCAGTATATTGCATCGAGTTCCCTTTGAAAAATCTTTTAAAAATAATTAATCCATTTTGATGAATTACAGTGCTTTTTTTAAACAGTAGACGAAAAGCCTATATTTGTTGCTAAAAATATAAAAATGAGTAAATCCATTCTCTATTTGTTACTACTTGTTAGTGTGTTGTTTTCGTCTTGTATTCCTACGCAAGATTTGATTTATTTACAAAAAAAAGATGGGAATGTACCTCAAAGCACTGTAGCTGTTGTAGAGTCAAAACCCTATCGATTGCAAATTAATGATGTTTTAAGTATTACTATTAAAGCAAATGACCCAAAGTTAGTGTCAATTTTTAGTACTTCAAATCAATCCGAAATTGCAAGTAAATCCGAATCGGGGTTGTATTTTGATGGGTTTACAGTAGACGATCACGGAGCGATACGATTCCCTATTTTAGGCGAAATAAACGTGATTGGATTCACACTTGAAGAAGTAAGAACTAAAATAGAAAAGCAATTGTTGTCTGAATATTTTAACGAAGCCGCTAATATTTTTGTTACGGTAAAACTAGCAGGATTTAGATATACAATAAATGGCGAAGTGGGTAGCACAGGCACAAAAACATTATTTAAAGAACATGTAAATGTGATGGAAGCGATTGCAAACGCTGGTGATATTACAATTACAGGAAATAGAAAAGCGGTTACCATTATTCGGCAGTCGGCTACTGGAGTTCAAATGCAGGATATCGATCTTACAGATATTAATGTGATTAAATCACCTTATTATTATTTACAGCCCAATGATTATATTTATGTAAAACCACTCAAACAAAAAACTTGGGGAACCGGAAAAACCGGAATCGAATCTTTGGGGACCATTATTACATTATTGTCATTGGCAACAACTACTTTTTTACTTTTAAAAAAATAAAATACAGTTCAAAAAATGTTAGATATAAAAGATTTTTCGGCTTTTGAAAATCAAGCTGGTTTTGACTTTAAAGATTTTTTAATTAAAATTGGAAGTTACTGGAAGTGGTTTCTAATTAGTTTAGTTATCTGTTTCACTATTGCCTACCAAGTGAATATTCGTAAAGAAAAAATTTACGGGATCGAAACGTTAATAGCCGTAAAAGAAGAAAGCAATCCTCTTTTTACTTCAAATACAAGCTTGGTTTTTAATTGGGGTGGTACTTCAGATCAGGTTCAAACCATTTCAACAACCTTACAATCCAGGTCTCATAACGAGTTAGTGGTTGATAAGTTGCAATATTACATTGATTACGCTGTTCAGGGAAAATACAATCTGGTAGATGCTTATGGCGCCGTACCCTTTTATGTAAATATCGATAAATCAAAAGGGCAACTGGCAGGAAGTCTGATTGGCATTACCTTCCTAAGCGAAAATGAATATGAAATCAGGATTCCATTCAAAAATCAAAGTGTATCATTGCTAACGTATTCCAATAATTCCTATAGCAATACAAATGTTGAAACTGGGGATTTCGTGAAAAAATATAAGGTTGGAGAACAAGTGTCTTTGCCTTTTTTAAATTGGAAATTACAAATACATGAGAATCCTGGTTTTTACAAAGGCAATGAATATTTTGTACAATTTAATGGTTTTGATGAAACTGTATCCAGATACAAAGGAATTAGCGTCAGTTCAGATGACAAGGGCGGTTCGATCATTACTCTTGGCATGCAAGGGACTAACAAAGCGAGACTGGTTGAGTATTTGAATGCTACTGTGAAGATGCTTATCAAAAGGCAGCTGGATAGTAAAAATCAGTTTGCGACCAATACAATCGCCTTTATTGACAGCACACTGGTAGCTATGGAATCGCAATTGAAAACAACTGGGGACGAATTAAAATCGTTCAGAAAAGATAAAAACATCTTTGACATAGAAGAAGGTGGAGCAAAATTTTCAGACAAAGCGATGCAGTTTGATGTTAAAAGAGATGAAGTTGTTCGCAAAATAACCTATTACAACTCTTTGAGGGCTTATTTGAAAAACAGTCTGGATTATTCTAAACTACCAGCGCCAACGGTTGCGGGAATCGATGACCCTAATATCGTGGTTAATGTTTCAAAATTGATTGCACTTTCCACCCAAAGATCGGAAATGGCTTATGCAGTAAAAAGCGATAAGATCTTCAAAGATTTTGACAATCAGATGGAGGCCATAAAGAACGTTTTGTTAGAAAATATTGCTTCGGCCAAGGCTTCTTTACAAGAGGACCTCGCTATGGTGAACAGTCAGATCAATCAAACTGAAAGCGTGATTAAAAAGTTGCCGGAAGACCAACAAGAGCTTATCAAAATAAAAAGAAAATACGATTTAAGCGACAATATTTATAGTACGTTTCTTCAAAAACGCAGCGAAGCCGATATTGTTAAAGCCGCAAACTTATCAGACATCCATTTTATTGATCCCGCAAAGGATGTTGGATTAGGATTAATTGGGCCTAGAACTTCCGTTAATTATGTGATGGCGCTGTTTTTGGGAATTTTGATTCCCTTATTAGTAGTTCTTGGGATTTTCTTTGCAAATAACTCGATTCAAAATACAGAGGATATTAGTAAACTGACTAAGATTCCAATCATTGGAGTAGTAGGTATAAACAAGGAGGATTCAATTTTGGCCGTATTTGAAAAGCCAAAATCGGCATTGTCAGAATCCTTTAGGGCGATTCGTTCCTCCTTACAATTTTTGTACAAAAAACAAAACGTCGAAGGAGCAAAAACCTTGATGATTACCTCCTCAGTCAGCGGAGAAGGGAAAACATTTTGTTCCATCAACATTGCAACAGTATTTGCCCTCAGTGAAAAAAAGACGGTTATCATTGGACTTGATTTAAGGAAGCCTAAATTATTTGATGAATTTAATTTGTCTAATGAAGTAGGTGTTGTGAATTATCTAATCAAACAAAAAAGCGTTGATGAAATTATAAACCATACGCAAATTCCTTTTTTGGATGTTATCCTGTCTGGGCCTATTCCGCCAAATCCTTCAGAGATGATTTTGAGTGAAAACATGGGGGAGTTAATAGCGGAATTAAAGAAAAAATACGATTATATTATTTTAGACACTCCTCCAGTTGGTCTGGTATCTGATGCACTAGAATTAGTTCAGTATTGTGATGTTACTTTGTATATTGTAAAACAAAATTTCACTAAAAAAGACATGATTACGCTATTGAACAACCGTGTGAAAAGAGGTGAGCTCGATAACGCCAGCATTATTTTGAATGGTTTTGCGAATAAAGCTAAATATGGTACCGGTTACGGATATGGCTATGGCTACGGAAATGCGCCCTATGCTAATGGCTATCATGAAGAGGAAAAACCAAAAAACATCTATGAAAGAGTAGCAGAAAAATTACTAAAGAAAAAATAATAGCGTATCAGCTGTTTAGTAAAGATAAAATGAAAGAAAAAACTATTTTGATTACTGGAGGCGCAGGGTTTATAGGGTCTAATCTCTGTGAATATTTTTTATCCAAAAAATACAAGGTCATTTGTTTGGATAATTTTGCCACAGGACATCGGCATAATCTTAAAGATTTTATAGATAATCCTGATTTCCGTTTAATGGAAGGAGACATACGAAATGTAGTCGATTGTCAAGCTGCGGTACAAGGAGTGGATTATGTGTTGCATCAAGCCGCTTTAGGTTCTGTGCCACGTTCTATCAAGGATCCTGTAACCACAAATGAGGTGAATGTTTCTGGGTTTTTGAATATGCTGGTAGCCTCGCGAGATGCTAAAGTAAAGCGCTTTGTTTATGCGGCGAGTTCTTCTACTTATGGGGATTCAGTAGGGTTGCCTAAAGTGGAGGATGTGATAGGAAAACCACTTTCGCCCTACGCAATAACGAAATATGTGAATGAATTGTATGCCGAAATTTTTAGTCGGACGTATGGATTGGAAACAATAGGCTTGCGCTATTTTAATGTTTTTGGACGAAAACAAGATCCAAATGGTGCCTACGCGGCTGTTATTCCTAAATTTGTAATGCAATTAATGCAGTTGGAAAGTCCACTAATTAATGGGGATGGAAATTATTCTCGTGATTTTACCTATATCGATAATGTCATTCAGATGAATGAGTTAGCGCTGTTGACTCAAAATCAAGAGGCGGTCAATACGGTTTACAATACGGCCTACGGCGACAGGAATACGTTGAATAATTTAGTTGATTATCTAAAAGAATTTTTAGCCGAGTATAATCCTGAAATTAGAACTATTACTGTTGAATATGGACCCAACAGAGCAGGAGATATTCCACATTCATTGGCCAGTATTGAAAAAGCTAAAAAACTATTGGGCTATGATCCACAGTTTTCTATGCAGCAAGGTTTGAAAGAAGCGGTACACTGGTATTGGGAGAATTTGCGTGAAGAGTGAAGAGTGAAAAGTTAAATTGAGAATAGAAAAAACAAAAGAATGAAAATTACAAAAATTTGTTGCATTGGAGCGGGATATGTTGGAGGGCCAACGATGGCAGTTATCGCTCAGAAATGTCCTCATATTCAAGTTACGGTTGTTGACTTGAATGAAGAACGCATT
>JAGOJA010000015.1:4445-7773 GCA_017995345.1 Flavobacterium sp. | reverse complement strand
AAGAATGAAAATTACAAAAATTTGTTGCATTGGAGCGGGATATGTTGGAGGGCCAACGATGGCAGTTATCGCTCAGAAATGTCCTCATATTCAAGTTACGGTTGTTGACTTGAATGAAGAACGCATTGCGGCGTGGAATGATGCAGATGTAGCAAATATTCCCATATATGAGCCAGGTCTTGATGCGATTGTAGCAGAGGCTAGAGGAAGAAATCTGTTTTTTTCTACGGAGGTTGATAAAGCAATTGATGAAGCTCAGATTATCTTTATTTCAGTGAATACGCCTACTAAAACCTACGGAAAAGGGAAAGGAATGGCCGCTGATTTGAAATATATTGAATTGTGTGCCAGACAGATTGCCAGAGTAGCGAAAGACAATAAAATTGTTGTCGAAAAATCGACTTTGCCGGTTAGAACTGCAGAAGCGATAAAAAGTATTTTGGACCATACCGGTAATGGTGTTCAGTTTCAAATTCTTTCTAATCCGGAGTTTCTTGCGGAAGGAACTGCTGTTCAGGATTTGTTGAATCCCGATCGTATCTTAATTGGAGGTGATGCTTCAGAGGAGGGACAAAAAGCGATACAAGCTTTAGTTGGAGTGTATGCTAATTGGGTAGACGCTGACAAAATTTTAACCACTAATGTGTGGTCGTCTGAATTGTCTAAACTTACCGCTAATGCTTTTTTGGCACAGCGAATATCTTCCATCAATGCAATGTCGGAGCTTTGCGAAAAAACAGGCGCTGATGTCAATGAGGTCGCAAAAGCCATTGGAATGGACAGTCGTATAGGAGCTAAGTTTCTAAAGGCCTCGGTAGGATTTGGTGGCTCTTGTTTTCAAAAAGACATATTGAATTTAGTTTATATCGCTAAATCCTATGGTTTGTACGAAGTAGCGGATTATTGGGAACAAGTCATTATTATGAATGATTACCAAAAAAGACGTTTTTCCAATAAAATTGTTCAAACACTTTATAATACTGTTTCAGGTAAAAAAATTACATTTTTAGGTTGGGCATTTAAGAAAGATACAAATGATACTAGAGAGTCGGCTGCCATTTACGTAGCTGATAATTTAATAAATGAACAAGCTCAAATAGCGGTGTACGACCCTAAAGTTTCTGGGAAAAAAGTTTTTGCCGACTTAGATTATTTAGAAACAAGGACTAGCGCACAAAACAAAAAATACGTTGCTTCTTTTGAAGACCCGTATGCCGCTTGTGAAGGTGCCCATGCTATAGCCGTTTTGACAGAATGGGATGAATTTAAAGAATATGATTGGCAAAAAATATACGATGGGATGCAAAAACCTGCTTTTGTTTTTGATGGCCGAAATATTTTGAACGCAGCAGAAATGAAGACTATAGGCTTTGTTTATCATGGTATCGGATCGTAAAGAGTTCAAAAGTGGGACAAAGGTTCAAAGCAGCAAAGGGAAAATGATTGAAGGGCAAGTTTAGTACGTACTAAAATAAAAATGCACGGTCACGCCTAAAAGTTTGTTCTGAATACTGAGATTGAAAACTAATTTTATTGCAATACAAAACACAAGATGAATTGGTATGTAATCTATACAAAACCGAAGTGGGAGAAAAAAGTGGCGGAGCAATTGGCGGAAGCCGGGATAGATTGCTATTGCCCTTTGATTACTCAAATAAGACAATGGTCTGACCGAAAGAAAAAAGTAGAAGTGCCTCTTTTTAATTCCTATGTTTTTGTTCAGTTGGATGAATCGGAACGGAATTCAGTATTCCAATCAGCAGGGGTGGTTCGTTATTTGTTTTGGTTAGGAAAACCGGCAATTGTCCGTCATGAAGAAATTGAAGTCATAAAAAAATGGATCAACACTTCGGATGCTGCTGATATAATGGTAGACAGATATAAAATTGGGGATGCTATACAATTGGAATCTGGACCGTTCTCTGCTCAAAAAGCAATTGTTCAAGAGGTTACGAATACCCATTATGTATTGGTTTTGGAATCTTTGGGCTGTGTTTTGAAGATGAAAATAAAGTAACAGGGATTATTTGTGTACTTAACAGAAAATTTAATACTGAAACTTAGGTTTTTGGTAGTAGAATACAATTGGTTTTAGGAGCCAAATAGGTTTGAAGCTGTTTTTAAACTGAAGAATAGAAATGGAGTTGCTGCTTTGAATTGAAATGTTGATTGTCAGTGTTTTATGTTTTTGTTTTAAAGCGAGGTACATTTTTTTACGATTCAATTGCGAGCAAGTATTCTTTTTAAAAGGCTATTCTAGTTATATTTGCCTCCTCAAACGGACTCGATTCCTGCTCCTACTTTGGGAGTGAGGAATGCGTAGCGGTGGAATAAAATGAATACGGATTACTAATTAGTGTTATTATTAATAAAAATGAGTTCAAATAAAAAAATAGCAGTGATTGGTTTGGGCTATGTGGGGTTGCCTTTGGCCAGATTGTTTGCAACTAAATATAGCGTCACCGGATTTGATATCAATCAGTCCCGAGTGGATTCATTGCAATCTGGCACTGATACTACCTTTGAAGTAGCCGACAGCGTTTTGCAAAAAGTATTGTTGGATCAGTCCAGTGATTCCATTGGTTTGTTTTGCACCACTGATAGCACTGCAATTGCTGATTGTACTTATTACATCGTAACGGTTCCTACTCCCGTAGATAAAAACAATCGCCCCGACTTAACTCCGCTGTATAAATCCAGCGAAACGGTAGGCAAGGTTTTGAAAAAAGGGGATATTGTTATTTATGAATCGACCGTGTATCCTGGCGCGACAGAAGAAGAGTGCGTACCCGTTTTAGAAAAATTTTCTGGATTGCAATTCAATGTTGATTTTTTTGTTGGGTATTCGCCAGAACGAATTAATCCAGGAGATAAGGAACATACCGTAGATAAAATTTTAAAAATCACTTCGGGATCTACTCCCGAAATTGGAATACAAGTCAATGAATTGTACCAATCTGTTATTACAGCAGGAACGCATTTGGCACCATCCATAAAAGTGGCTGAAGCGGCCAAAGTCATTGAGAATTCCCAACGGGATATCAATATTGCTTTTGTCAATGAATTAGCTAAAATATTTAATTTGATGCAAATCGATACACAGGCTGTTTTAGCGGCAGCAGGGACCAAATGGAATTTTCTTCCTTTCAAGCCAGGCTTAGTGGGCGGGCATTGTATTGGTGTAGACCCTTATTATTTAGCACAACGGGCGCAAGAATTTGGCTACCATCCTGAAATTATACTAGCGGGACGTCGATTGAATGATAGTATGGGCGACTATGTCGCTTCGCAGGTGGTGAAATTGATGATCAAAAAAGGAATTTCAGTA
>JAGOJA010000015.1:0-4345 GCA_017995345.1 Flavobacterium sp. | reverse complement strand
GTAGCCCGCAATCGCAATATTGCCGATAAACTGATGGTGGTTGGGAATAGTGATAACTGTCATTTGAGCCGAAAAGTAGTAGAAAAAACCAATACGGAGTACATCGACATTGTCGAATCCACGCCAAGAAATACGGCCGCTGCCATTGCCTTTGCTGCTTTTGCCTCTGATCCCGAAGACATATTGATTATTACGCCATCCGATCATATTATTGATGGTAAGGAGACCTATGAAACAGCCATTAAAGAAGCGGTGGAAAAAGCAAAGCAAGGATACATTGTCACTTTTGGAATTGTACCGACCAAACCGGAAACGGGTTATGGGTACATAGAACGCAAAGGGGATGATGTGATTTCTTTTAGGGAAAAACCCAATCAGGTTTCAGCCCGAGATTATATAGCCAAAGGGAATTTTCTTTGGAACAGTGGAATGTTTTGTTTTAAAGCTGGCGTTTTATTGGACGAATTGAAAGCTTTTGTTCCTGAAGTTTACGCAAAATCAAAATTGGTTTGGGACGCCAATACAAACGGGAATTTAGATTTGAATTTGTCACTTGACATTCCTTCCATCAGCATCGATTATGCGGTGATGGAACGCAGTAAAAAAATAAAAGTGGTTTCCGCTTCATTTAGCTGGTCTGATTTAGGTTCTTTTGAATCGGTGTACGACTATTTGGTTTCCATTGGTCATCCCGTAGACGAAAACGGAAATATGGTGATTGGAACTGATACCTACACGGCTTTTATAGGAGTCAAAGACACGATTTTCGTGTATACACCTACGGCTAATTTAATTTTGAAAAAAGAGTGTTCACAAGATGTCAAGAGTTTGTATAGCAAACTCGAAATAAAAAACTCGCCTTTACTGGATTAATATGATAATGCAATTCGTGAATTCGGGATTGTTTTTCAGCATTGGCACCACTAATAAATAGTCATGGAAACTAATTTTGGCCAATGGTTTACGAAAATAATTCCAGTGTAAAAATGGGTTTCTAGCCTCACTAAATTAGGTTATATTTTCAGTGCATGTTGCGACTGATTTTAAGTGTAGTCAGTTGAATATTAGTGTTTTAATTTCTGGTGTTTTTTAAGCGGCTGCTGTGAGCTGAATGTAAATGTATATTTTTATTTAGATTTTTGCTTTTTTAGAAGTACATTTGCCGACTAAGGCTAATTTAGGACAAAACTAGGGTTTTAACCTAAAAAAAATGAATGTAGTGGCCTCATAAAGCCTTAAGACCATGCGATTGACTGTGTTTTGTTGTAGTATCGAAAAAAAATTAGTCTCGAATTAAGCTAATTAGTACAGATTTAGTGGCGGCAATTGGAGTATTTTTTTGTATGTAAACTAAGTGCTGCCAACAGGTAAATTCTAGTCTGTAAAACAAAATACTTGTACTTCATTCCATCGTGGTTTAGTTCGATTGTGTGACCCTAATATGGGTGTCACAGTGGCGAAGCCGTATAATGTTCCCGCTGTTTTTATGTTTTTATACCTTAAAAACAAGAAGTGCTGCCATTAGTTTGTTCATAATAGTCTACTAATTTTTTGGCACTTTTGTCTCTTCGTATTCGCTCGGGAAAGACATACTTAGTGAGGAAAGGGTTCTCGACTTCAGCCTGCCCAGAGCAAAGCCGAAGGGCTCGAACTGACAATTGAACTATTTTATAATTACGAAAAATATAAATTAAGAAAAAAACGAATTGAAAAATAGCTGATTTTCAATCAAATTAGATGGATTATAAAAAATGAATATGAAAAAAATAATAATTGCCTTTTTCTTGTTGTTCGCACTTTTGCAAACCAATACACTGATAGCACAAGATTTATTAAAGGGAAATGATTTAAGTACCGTAAAGGTAGATAATTTATCAGAAGCGGATATTGCAAAGGTCAAAACGCAATTACAGGCTAACAATACGACTATAGAGCAAATAGAGCCTATGGTGCTGGCCAAAGGCATGTCGGCAACTGAATTTGCTAAACTGAAAGCGAGAATAGGGGCAACAGCTGCAACAAACGCAAACAAGAAAGACGCTGAAAGTTCGACTGGTGAGTTCACCCGCACACAAGAGAAAATCATAAATACTAAAGTAAAGGATTCGTTGAACGCACTCGTATTTGGGTCTGAATTATTTGACAATCCCACTTTGAATTTTGAGCCTAATTTAAAACTGGCCACCCCCGTAAATTATGTATTGGGACCTGGTGACGAGTTGCAGGTAAGTGTGTACGGCGTGCAAGAATACAGCGGGAGCATTCCTGTAACGTCTGAAGGTACGATAACGATTCCCTACGTGGGTCATATTTCGGTTTCGGGGATGAGTATCGAAGCGGCATCGCAAAAGATAAAAGGGGCGATGGCAAGAGTGTACAGCACCGTTGCTTCAGGACAATCACAGGTAGCCGTGAGCTTAAGTCGCATTAGAACGATAAAAATAACCCTTATTGGCAGCAAGCAACCGGGTAACTATTCGATTTCGTCTTTGGCTACAGTATATAACGCCTTGTTCTTGGGCGGTGGTCCCGGTAAAAACGGCAGTTATAGAAACATCGAATTGATTCGAAACAACAAAGTATATACTAAAGTGGACATCTATAAGTTTTTGGTCAATGGAGATCAGTCGGAAAACGTTGGGTTAAAAGACAATGACGTGATTCGGATTCCAGCCTATAAACAAAGAGTTACTTTAGAAGGACAAGTGAAACGTCCCGGTATTTTTGAAATGAAAGCAGGTGAGACTTTTGCTGATTTGTTAACTTTCGCCTCCGGTTTCAATGAGTTTGCGTATACGGCTTCGGTCAATGTAATGCAAAAAACGGCTAAAGAATTCAAGGTGCAAGACATCAAAGCGGCTGATTTTAAAACCTACAAACCACTCTCGGGAGATGTGTTTAGAGTGACTAAAATACTAAACCGTTTTGAAAACCGAATTAAAATTGACGGAGCGGTATTCAGACCGGACACCTATTCCTTTTATGAAGGCATGCGTGTATCTGATTTGATTGCGAAAGCCGATGGATTAAAGGAAGATGCGTACAGCAAGAGAGCCAGAATTATTCGTTTGAAACCTGATTTAACCACAGAAATAGTAAATGTGGATTTAGAGATGGCCTTAGAAGGAAATCGTGACGCAGATGTTGTTTTGAAAAAAGAAGATGTGGTAACGGTATATTCTGTTTTGGATTTTGTCGAAGAATATAAAATCACCATCGACGGAGAAATCAAAAACCCCGGAACTTATGATTATTATGAAAATCTGACCTTAAATGATTTGTTAGTACAGGCAGGTGGGCTGACGGGCTCCGCTTCTAAAAGAGTCGAGATTGCCCGAATGATTCAATCCGAAACGATTGATGATGCAAATCCCAATAAAGCGGAATTGTTTAACATCGAAATTTCAGCTGCCAATAACGAGCAGGCTAAAAATTTTGCGTTGCAGCCCTTTGATGTGGTGAACATCCGCAAGATGGCGGTGTATGAAAAACCAGAGATGGTGACGGTTACCGGAGCAGTGCATTATGCCGGGAAGTATGTGTTGGCCCATAAAAAAGACCGGGTGTATGATGTGATTCAGAGAGCTGGCGGATTGACTTCATTAGCTAATATTGAAGGGGTGAAAATCAAAAGACCCATACAAGCCAAACAAATTGAAGCGCTTGAAAACGTAAAACTGAATTTGGGTAAGAAAGACAGTATCCAGAACAAATTAGAGAAAAAACTAAAAGAAGAGTTGAAATACGCGACCATTCCCGTAGATTGGAAGAGCATCACCAAGGATCCAAAAAGCAATACCAATGTGATTTTGTTTCCTGGAGATGAAATTGAAGTCGTTGCTTTTAATGAAGGAGTAAAAATCACCGGAAATGTGTTGCTGACTTCGGAGATTCCGTATGACAAAGGAAAAAGTTTCTCGTTTTATCTGAACGCTGCCGGAGGGGTTGATGCGAAAGGATGGAAGAAAAAAGCGTATATTATTTATCCAAATGGAAAGGCGGCAGTAGCGAGTTCTTTCTTGTTTATCAGGTCGTATCCCACCGTTAGGCCAGGATCGCAGATTGTGGTGCCGGAGAAGCCGGAAGTGAAGAAAATGAGTACCGGGGAATGGGTTAGTATCGGAAGTGTTATTACGAGTTTATCTTTGCTGATTCTAAATGCGTTTAAGTAGTTGTGGGTTGTGGGTTGTCGGTCCCGATAGCTATCGGTAGACGGAAAACGGGAGACGGAAAAAAATATTAGCTGGAAGTTATAAAATATAGTATTGATGGAAGTACAAAACGACGAAATATCGTTAAGAGAATTAATAGAAAAAGGGAAAGAGTGGTATGCTTACTTGCTTTC
>JAGOJA010000158.1 GCA_017995345.1 Flavobacterium sp. | reverse complement strand
ATTCTTACTTTAGGATTGTTTTTATTAGTTATCAATGCAATAATTATACTATTATGTGCAAACATTGTACGAGGTTTTGCTATAGATTCCTTCTGGACTGCTTTGTTTTTTAGTATTGTTTTATCTTTATTGCAGTCTATAATGAATGGAATACTAGGGGAAGAAAAGTAAGGAATTGTTTTTAACACGTATTTGTGAATGAATTAATTCACCGTATTTGTTAATTTTATACCTTTGTACTTCTATAAAAGATGAATAATGTCTAAAAAGTTTTACATACTGTTATTAGTTGTGCTTGGTTTCTTTATGATGCCAAGCGTAGCTTTTGCATGTGGAACAAAAACCGAAAAGGCGTGTTGCAAAAAAGAATCTTCTTCAAAAACGGAGCAGAAAGACTGTTGTAAAAAAGAAAAAAAATCGAATGAAAGTTCGCATGATGGCTGTAATGGAGCCTGTAAGAATGTCTCTTGTGGCAGTTCGGCAATCCATTTGGGTTTGATGTCTGTATTTAATGCGGGATTAAACAAGCAAATTTTTTGTTTTTCTACTGAAAAACAAAATTATTATTATTCGGAAATCTTCATTTCGTCCGATTTTCGTTCTATTTGGCTTCCACCTAAAATAAGCTAAATTCCTCTATGGCAGCCAAAAGACTGTCTTTTTTAAAGCGTTTTTGCTTTACAATCACTAATTTTAGTCTATTGCAATTAGAAACGTAGCGAAATAAGCTATTTTTTCCAATCTTTTTTGCGACTAATTCACCTTAAAATTAATCATACAATGAACTCAATACAAAGAATATTGATGGCAATAACTCTATTGCTTTCAGTTACAATTGCGGGCGCGCAAATTAAAAATGCAACAACAGAAACGGTAAAAATATACGGAAACTGTGGGATGTGTAAAACGACTATCGAAACTGCTGGAAATCTGAAAAAGGTGGCGAAAGTCGAGTGGAATAAAGACACTAAGATGGCAACACTAACGTATGATGCTACTAAAACAAGTCAGGACGAAATCTTGAAACGCATTGCTTTAGCGGGTTACGATAATGATAAATTTCTTGCTCCTGATGCTGTTTACGATACCCTACACGGATGTTGTCAATATGAAAGAGAAGCTAAAGTAGCCGTTTCAACAACAATTAAAATGGAATCCGCTGCTACGGAAAATCACGCAAACCACAACAGTCACTCTGATTCTACAGCTATAAAGCCACCAGTTGACACTAAACTAAAAGTTGTTTTTGATACTTATTTTCTTTTAAAAGATGCTTTGGTAAAAACAGATGCAAAAGCTGCTGCTAGTGCAGCCAAAGACGCTTTGACAGCTTTGAATGCCGTAAGGATGGGCGAGCTTGCTATGGATGTTCACCTCGTTTGGATGAAAGAAATGAGCGGTTTGATGGCTGGAGCCAAGAGCATATCAGAAACGCAAGACATCAAACGTCAAAGAGAATTTTTTATTTCTTTTTCAAAATCCATGTACGAATTGATAAAAGTGTCTAAGTATGAAACTCCGGTTTATCTTCAGTTTTGTCCTATGGCAAATGGCGGCAAAGGAGCCAACTGGTTGAGCAAAGAGAATGTGATTAAGAATCCATATTACGGTTCTCAAATGATGACTTGTGGAAAAACAATTGAAACGATTCAATAAGTAATCAAAGGAGAAATAAAATGAAAAAATTAATTCTGGTAATAAGTTTAATAGTCAGTATTTCAACGGCAAATGCCCAAATGAAAATTGGAGATAGTTTGCCTGATTTTGAACTTAAAAACAATAAAGAAATCACAATAAATTTAACATCTCTAAAAGGGAAAACGGTCTTAATTGACTTTTGGGCTTCTTGGTGTGCACCTTGTAGAAAGGCCAATAGAAAGCTGGGACCTTTATACAATCAATATAAAAATGAAAACTTCGAAATCGTGGGGATATCCTTGGATACGGATCAAGCGAAATGGAGGAATGCCATTCAAAAAGATAAATTAGCGTATAAGCAATTGATTGATTATAAAGGGTTTGACGCCAAGTCAGCACTGCTTTTTGGAGTTGAAGAATTACCTAATTCGTATTTATTTGATGCGTCAGGAAAGCTAGTTGCCATCAATCCAACTGAAGAACAAATACTAACACAAATAAAAAAATAACGCAAGATGAAAAATATAAATTTAAAATTTATTCTTGTTACCTGTTTGGTTTTAATCACAAGCGTGCAGTCCTATTCTCAGATTTCAAAAGCAGAAATAATTGCTACAGGATTAACCTGTTCGATGTGTTCCAATGCAATAAACAAACAGCTGAAAGCAACCGTTGGTGTAGATAGCGTGAGTACTGATTTAAATACGAATACGTTCACGGTTTATTTTAAAAAAGAGAGTAAAGTTATGCCAAAAGTACTAAAAGAAGGTGTCGAAAAAGCGGGCTTTTTTATTGGTTCATTAGTAATTACAGTGCCTACAGAAAACTTAAAAATAACAAGTGATAAAACCTTTTTATTAAACGGTTCAACCTTCATTTTATTAAGTGAGGAACCTAAAAACAGTAACGGAGAAACGAAATTAAGGGTTTTTGATAAAGGGTATGTAACTCAAAAAGAACATAAAAAACTGCTTAAAACGTTTGCTAAAGCAACGTCATATTCATTAGATAACGAAGACAATTATCATATTAAAATTGTACTTTAATGAGAAAATATTTAATGGTATTTGCACTTTTTTTTATGCAAGGAATAGTGGCTCAGGAGCTTTTTGTGGTTACTGATCCTGCTAGTAATGTTCCTGCGGGCTCATTAGGAATTCGTTTGGGGCAATCCGTTTTTAAGAAACAAATGAAGTCAGGATATAGTTATCATGTCATGCCCGAAGTTGCCTGGGGAATCAACAAAAACCTAATGGTTAGAACCTCCATGTTTGTTAGCAATAGCAACAATCAATTGGTTGCTGAAGGTGCTAGTTTTTATACTAAATATCGTTTCCTTTCTACAGATGATTTGCAAAGTCATTTTCGAATGGCAGCCTATGGACGATACAGTTTTAATAATGCCACTATTCATCAGGAACAAATAGAGATTATGGGGCAAAACAGTGGTTTTGAAACTGGAATTGTAGCCACACAGCTTATCAAAAAACTAGCCGTAAGTGCTTCGGTTAGTTATGAAAAAGCTTTTGATAACAAGCCGGATTATAGATTTCCTGTAGCACAAAGTGATAACGCTATGAATTATACGCTATCGCTTGGAAGATTGATGTATCCAAAAAAATACACGAATTTTAAACAAACAAATATCAATACAATGATTGAGTTTGTTGGACAGACATTAAATGAAAATGGAAAGTCGTATTTAGATATTGTGCCTTCCGTTCAATTTATTATCAACAGCCAAGCACGAATTGATTTTGCTTATAAGCACGAATTATACAGTTCTATGTTGCGTTCTGCGCCAAACGGATTTTATCTGAATTTAGAATACAACTTTTTTAATGTGACTAAGTAAGTACTAAACAAGAATTATTAACAAATTAATATAAAGGAAAAATGAAAAAATTTATTCTATCAGTAATGATATTGGCAATGGTAACAGTATCATGCAAAAAAAACGAAGAATCTGGTACAACTAAGGAAACGTCAGAATCAAGTTCGCAATTGTATTCATGCCCGATGCACCCAGAAGTAACAGGGAAAAAAGGGGAGAGCTGTTCGAAATGTGGAATGGAATTAACTGAGCCGGTGACCCATGCAGATGCTACTCACGAACACCACGATGGAGACATGCACGAAGAAACAAATAAGGAAACAGCAAATAGTACTGCTCAATCTTCATTTTCAATAAACGAAATTGTGAGTGGATATTTGAATTTAAAAAATGCACTTGTGAAAGATGATTCAAAAAGAGCTGCTGTTGCGGGGAAAGCATTATATACAACTTTTGGAAAAATAAATTCTAGCGAAATAGAAGCTAAATTAAAAAAACAGTATTTGGATATTGCCGATGATGCAAAGGAACATGCTGAACACATTGGAGATAATTCAGGAAAAATTGGCCATCAAAGAGAGCATTTCGTGATGTTGAGTAAAGATATTAACGATTTGATTACAACTTTCGGAACCAATCAAAAACTTTATCTGGATTTCTGCCCAATGGCTGATGACAACAAAGGTGCTGTTTGGATAAGTGAAACAAAAGAAATCAAAAATCCATATTTTGGTAAAGATATGGCTACTTGCGGTTCTATAAAAAAAGAATACTAGTATGAAAAAAATCATCAAAAAGATACTTTTTATTGGGTTAATTATTTTTTTGCTGATGCAGTTGTATCAACCTGCTCGTAACGAAAGTTTTGAGCAGGATATAACTGCCAATTTTACAAAAGTTTATAATGTTCCTAAAAATG
>JAGOJA010000014.1 GCA_017995345.1 Flavobacterium sp. | reverse complement strand
TTCAATAGACCATTTATTATAGTCGTTCTCTGTGGTTTTCTCATTCATAGTTTGAGCATTTACAGTTGAAACTGCAGTTGCTAAAACTAAAGCAAACATTAATTTTTTCATTATTGTATTTTTTTAGATTCGATGCAAAAATACAACATAAAATTAGATAAGAAATTTACATCAGTTAATTATGTAAATAAAATCGAAAATTTAGTAAATACCTATTATTTAGCAAGGATAAATGCGGTTTATAAAATTAATTAACGAATTAATTTAGTTTAATAGAATTTTTCTGCTTTTTTTTTCAAAAAATGTACAAGTGAAATACTGTTATTATTGTTAATTATGTTAAAATTAGATAAAATTACGTGTTAAGTTTTTTAAAAACCGCTAATTTTCAATTTTTAAAACGAATTAATACGTCTATTATTTTATCATAGGACCTAAAATTCTCATGTTCAACTTTATGATTTATTTTCTCATGTTCCCAAGTCGTATGAAAAGGTATATGAACTGCATGCCCTCCAATTGCTAAAACCGGTAATACATCTGATTTTAAAGAATTTCCAATCATGAAAAACTCCTCGGGACGAATTTCTAATCGCTTTATTAAATCAGAATAATCAATTTCCTGCTTGTCTGACATGACTTCTATATGATGAAAATACTTTCCTAATCCAGAGTTGTGTAATTTTCGACGTTGGTCTAATAAATCCCCTTTGGTGGCAACAACCAGTTTGTATTTTCCATGTAATGCTTGCAAGGTTTCCTCGACACCTTCTAATAAAACAATAGGCTTCGCGGTTAGTTCTTTTCCCAATTGTATAATACGCTCAATTACTTCAATGGGAATAGTGTTATTAGAGATTTTCATTGCCGCTTCAATCATCGAAAGCGTGTAACCTTTGATACCATATCCGTATAATTTCAAATTATCGATTTGTATTTTGAAAAGCTCTTTTGAAATTCCCTGTTGTGATAGGTAATCGCTCATTAAACTGCAAAATTTTTCTTCGGTTTCGGCAAAATAAGTTTCATTGACAAACAGGGTGTCATCTGCATCAAAGGCAATTACTTTTATGTTTTTCATAGGTTTTGTTTGTAAAGTAGTTTTGTTTTAGTCTTTGTTTACTATATTTCGTAATGAAATTGTTTTGGAATAAAAGGTGATCCTGATTCCCAAAAGTAAAATTAAACCTCCAACAATCATTTGGAATGTTATTTTTTCATCTAAAAGCAACCAGGCCAGTATTGTAGCTAAAACGGCTTGACCCAATAAGCTCAAAGAAACACGTGTGGCTCTCATATTTTGCGTAGCATAACTAATAAGTAGCCAGGCAATTAATTGACATACTATTCCTTGAATGAATAGCACCAGCCATCCCGCATTTGAAAAGCCACTGAAAGGTTCGTTTAAAGCGAGACAAACAACTCCTAAAAATAGTGTGGAAGTGATTAGTGTTACCATCATGAATGATAGCACGTCCATCTCAGATAATACGTTTTTGCTTACCAACATATAAATGGCATATAAAACACCAGATAATATGGCAAGGAGAAAAGCGGCATTGAAATCTAAGTTCAGAAAAAACTCAAATCCCACGAGGGTTATCATGCCAAATACGGCAATGACGGTTCCAATCCAAAAATTGGTTGCTGGTTTGTTTTTTAAAAATAAGAAGGAAGCAATGCCTACCCATACTGGAGAGAGATTCGTAAGTAAGGAGGCCTGAGTCGCACTAGATTCTTGTATGGAGATATTCCAAACGGCAACATCTGAAGCAAATAAAAGACCACAAAGTACTGCTAAAATCAAAATACTTGCTCTCGGTAATTTGAACTTTTTGGTAACAATAACATAGGGCAAGAGTAATGCTCCCGCAATAGCCATCCGGTAGAAGGCCGAGATTAAACCGCCAGTTAGCTGAAGTTTAACCAGTATAGGAAAAACCGAAATACAGATGATTCCAATGGCTAAAGCTAATTTTGGTTTTGCGTTGGTCATTTTTCGTATTATTAAAAACACAAATTTCACTAATTCCCACGAACAAATTTGTGAAAATTAGTGAAATTCGTGTTGGATTGAATTTCTTAATTTATGGTTTCACCATTCGCTACTCCATCGGTATCCGGATTTACAAAAACCAGTTTTCCTTCAGCATTTGTGGTCATCAAAATCATTCCCTGACTTTCTACGCCACGCAGATTTCTTGGAGCCAAATTGACTAAAACAGTCACTTTTTTCCCAATGATATCTTCCGGTTTAAAACTCTCGGCAATTCCTGAAACAATCGTGCGTACATCAATTCCAGTATCTACTTTTAGAATCAAAAGCTTATTCGCTTTAGGCATTTTTTCTGCTTCTAAGATGGTTCCTACACGAATGTCCATTTTGGCAAAATCCTCAAATTGAATGGCTTCTTTTTGTGGCTCTGCAACTTTATTTTCGGCTTTGTTCGCTGTTTTAGTCGCTTCTAGTTTGTCAATTTGTTTCTGAATTTCCTCATCTTCAATTTTGGAAAACAGCAATTCCGCTTCTCCAATTTGATGTCCAGCAGCAAGTAAATCTGAAGTTTCTGAAATCGTATTCCATGACAATGAATCGTCTGTTTTTAGTATTCGTGATAATTTCTTAGCTGTAAAAGGTAAGAACGGTTCACAAAGTGAACTAAGAGCTGCAGCAATTTGAAGTGCTACATACATTTGAGTTTGAACACGAGCTTCGTCACTTTTTATCATTTTCCAAGGCTCTTCATCTGCTAGATATTTATTTCCAAGACGAGCCACATTCATCATTTCGCCAAGTGCTTCTCTGAATCGATAGCGTTCTAAAGAACTTGAAATTACTGCTGGATAAGCCTTTAATTCGGCTAAAATTGATTCATCAACCTCAGATAGTTCGTTGGGTTGCGGAACAATGCCATTGTAGTATTTATTGGTCAACACCACTACGCGATTGATGAAATTTCCGTAAATAGCTACCAATTCATTGTTGTTTCTCGCTTGAAAATCTTTCCAAGTAAAATCATTATCCTTTGTTTCTGGTGCATTCGAAGTCAAAGCGTAACGCAATACATCTTGCTGATTTGGAAATTCTTCCAAATATTCGTGCAACCAAACCGCCCAATTTTTAGACGTTGATAATTTGTTTCCTTCCAAATTCAAAAATTCATTGGCAGGAACATTGTCTGGTAAAATAAAGCTTCCTTCAGCTTTTAACATCGCAGGGAAAATAATGCAATGAAAAACGATATTGTCTTTCCCTATAAAGTGAACCAGTTTTGTGTCTTGATCCTTCCAATAGGGTTCCCAATCTTTTCCTTCGCGTTGAGCCCATTCTTTAGTAGAAGAAATATAGCCAATAGGCGCATCAAACCACACATATAATTTTTTCCCTTCGGCACCCTCAACCGGAACATCAATTCCCCAGTCTAGGTCACGCGTTACGGCACGAGGTTCTAATCCACCATCAATCCACGATTTTACTTGCCCGTAAACATTTGGTTTCCAGTCGTTTTTATGTCCAACAAGAATCCATTCTCTTAAGAAATCTTCGTAACGATCCAAAGGCAAAAACCAGTGTTTCGTTGATTTCATAATAGGTGTTTCTCCCGTAATTGTCGATTTTGGGTTAATTAAATCCGTAGCGTTCAGTGTAGAACCACATTTTTCGCATTGGTCACCGTAGGCTTCTTCGTTGCCACATTTTGGGCAAGTTCCCACCACAAAACGGTCTGCTAGAAACTGGTCCGCTTTGGCATCATACAATTGTTCGGTTACTTCCTCGATAAAATCACCTCTTTCATATAGTTTTCTAAAGAATTCAGAAGCCGTATCGTGATGAATTTTAGCCGAAGTTCTAGAATAATTATCAAATGAAATTCCAAAATCAGCGAATGATTTACGGATAATTCCATCGTATTTATCGATTACTTCCTGTGGCGTAATGCCTTCTTTTTTTGCTTTCATCGAGATAGCAACACCGTGTTCGTCGCTTCCGCAAACAAATAAAACGTCTCTTCCTTGTAATCTTAAATATCTGGAATATATATCCGAAGGTACATAAACACCCGCCAAATGGCCAATGTGAATAGGTCCATTCGTATATGGCAATGCCGCTGTAATCGTATATCTTTTTGGATTTTGTGTCATAAAATTATTTTTAGATTCTGAGATTAATTCAGAATTCGGTGCAAAAATAAGATATTTTATGGTAGGGACAAGTCGCGACTTGTCCGTACTTGTGTGAAAAATTTTGTTACGTCATTTTATTTGAAGCAATTTCCCGTTATCCATTGCAAATATGTTCACTGAAGTCTGCTGGAAATAAAGGATATGTGAAGTAATCTTTTATTTTTTTTCTTTAAAAAAGAAAGGGGTTTTCCTTTCTATTGGGCCTAGGATGTTCCGATTCCCACAACATTTGTCATTCCGAGGACCGAAGGAATCTCATCGAGTATTTCAAGTATTGTGAATTCATAAATTGCTCTTCCGCTAGAATGCTAATTCAATTTAGGAGCATTAAAATTGAAGTTTCCCAAAAAACTTTCCTTTAAATTCCATTTTTCATAGCTTTGTCAAAATTAGTTCACATCAAATAAAAGCATAATGAATAAATCCTATGTAAAATGTTCAGAATGCAATACTTTCAATTTAAATAATGAGTATTGCAGCAACTGTGGCGATTTACTGGATTTGATACTGAAACGCCGAATTGAAACGGAGAAAAAACTACAAGAAAAAAAGGTCCAAAAAAAGAATACAAACAGTAGATCAAAAAAAATCCAAGTTTTTTTTGATAAAGGTCTAGAACACTCAAACATTATAATTCGGCTATTTTTTAAAGCCATTTACTCTATTTGGTTGTTTTTTGCTGTAATTATTGGAGGACTGATCGCACTAGTAACCGCAACTGTTGCAGGTTAAATAAAACAAGAGTTTTCAATGTTTAGAAAAATGCTTTATTTTACAATGGTTTTTATTGCTCTGACAATTTATACGATGCAGCGCTTAAACTTATCATTACCTACCATAGTCACAAATTATGCTAATGATTTATTGTATCTTCCTTTAGTTCTCGGTGCGATTGAATTTATAATTCGGCAATTAAAAAAAGATTCTTCTTTTGGATTACCACTTGGTTTTGTCATTTTTTTAGCGATCTCTTATTCTATTTATTTCGAATATTATCTTCCTAAAGTAGATGCAAGATATACATCAGATTGCATTGATGTAATCCTATACTTCGTGGGTGGAATAGCATATTTTTTTATTGGAAATAAGAGAAAGCACACTGTTTTAGAAGAGGAGTTCTAAGTTTAAAGTTGTATTTCATTCCTTTCTTTATATTTGCAAAGACAACTGTTAATACTTTACTTCATGGCAAAAGGACCCGAGAAAAACACTAAAAACAAGGCTTTACATACCAAATTGCTAAACCGGAAAAATGCGAAGCTTCAACAAGAAAAGAAGGAAAAAGCCTTGCGATTGAAAGCTTTGGTTGCTAAAATGAATCAGAAAAAGAATAGTGAGGAACCTGAGAGCATATAAATAGAATTGTATTTCTTTTCTGTTTTATTTTACCCGAAATTTGCACTCAACTTTTTAAATTAAAATCTCATGGAATTTGGTAAAATAATTATTTCAGAAACTGCAGCCGCTAGCGAAAACCCACAAGATGTCATCAACTCGAATATTTCTGTAATCAACCTAATGCGTGAGGAAAAAATTGACGATGATTTAATTCATGAAGATGCGTTGCTGAGTTACTATTTAGATTATTACACTTCCCAATATACTGAAGGTAATTTTGCGCAATTTGTGTATAATTCCCGTTGGAATGATGAACTTAACGAATTAATTGAGGAAGGTTTGCAGTTGCTTGGTGCCGAAAAGCATTTGGAATTATTCCAACAGCAGTGCAAGAAAGTAAAACTAATGAGTAGTGTAAAACGTGATAAATTTTTTAAAGGAAAACTGGAAGGTGTAAATCCTATCCGGGATTTACTCAACAACGACACTTTTTTCGAAATCGAAGAAAATCTAGTACAACTTAATGCGGATTTTCTAAAAACTCATCCAGATTTAGAAGTGCTTTCTGTAGACGATATGTTTGCAGCATTGGAAGAATTTGTAGGTCACGAGATTAAAAGAGAATAGTGTTAAAATAAATTTTGATGGATGTTTTTAGGGCAAATAATTCATGTCAATTAGTGAAATTCGTGTTCAATCTTTTTTTGTCGCAATGCTATCAAACATTTCCTTAAATTTGCTTCCGTTATTAGAAATATAATAGTTATAAAAATCCAACTATGTTAAAAATTGCATTTATTAGAGAGAATCAGGAGAAAGTAATCAATGCTTTGGCAAAAAGAAATATGGATGCCAAAAGTATTGTTGAAGAAGTGGTACAACTAGATGAAAAACGTCGCGCTACACAAGTAGAGTTAGACGGAGTTCTTTCTGAATCTAATAAATTATCCAAAGATATAGGCGAGTTGATGAAAAACGGTGAGAAATCGAAAGCCGCAATTCTAAAAGAAAAAACTGTTTTAAACAAAGAGAAAAGCAAAGCTTTAGCTGAAACGGCTGATGCACTTGCCGCAGAACTTTTAGAAAAATTATATACGTTACCCAATCTTCCTGCGGATATTGTTCCAGAAGGGAAAACGCCTGAAGAAAATGTAAATGTTTTTCAAGAAGGTGATATTCCAGTTTTGCATGAAAATGCACAACCACACTGGGAATTAGTTAAAAAATATGACATCATCGATTTTGAATTGGGTGTCAAAATCACTGGAGCAGGTTTTCCAGTTTACAAAGGAAAAGGAGCACGATTACAACGCGCCTTGATCAATTATTTCTTGGACAAAAATACGGCTGCAGGTTACAACGAAGTTCAAGTTCCGCACATGGTCAACGAAGCATCGGCTTATGGAACTGGGCAATTGCCGGACAAAGAAGGGCAAATGTACTATGATAAAACCGATGATTTATATTTGATTCCAACGGCGGAGGTTCCAGTGACGAATTTGTTTCGCGATGTAATCCTGAACGAAAATGAATTGCCAATTTTGACTACGGCTTATACGCCCTGTTTCCGTCGTGAAGCAGGTTCTTATGGCGCGCATGTACGTGGATTGAACCGTTTGCATCAATTTGACAAAGTTGAAATTGTACGTGTAGAGCATCCTGATAAATCGCACGAAGCTTTAGACGGAATGGTGGATCACGTAAAAAACATATTGCAAGAATTGAAATTACCGTACCGAATATTGCGTCTTTGTGGTGGCGATATGGGATTCACATCGGCTTTGACTTATGATTTTGAAGTTTTCTCAACGGCACAAGATCGTTGGTTGGAAATCAGTTCGGTTTCTAATTTTGAGACTTTTCAAGCCAATCGTTTGAAATTGCGTTTCAAAGATAAAGACGGAAAAAACCAATTGGCACACACCTTAAACGGAAGTGCATTGGCTTTGCCAAGAGTTTTGGCAGGGATTTTAGAAAACTACCAAACTCCGGAAGGAATCGTAATTCCTGAGGTTTTGCGTCCGTATTGCGGATTTGATATTATAGATTAATTTTTAGCCTTTATAAAAACCGCAAATTCGCAAATTTTAATTACTTTAAAAAAGAAATAAATTTGCGAATTTGCGGTTAAATTAGGCAATAATCAATAGTAGTTTTTGTGAATAATAACACAAATTATGAAAAAACTCTTTCTCTATATCACTTTGTCATTTTCGCTTTTAGCTTTCGCTCAAAACGAACAATTGGCGCAGTATTATTACGAAAAAGGAGATTTTGAAAAAGCCAAAATAGGTTTTGAAGAATTGCTGCAAAACGTACCTCAAAATACGCAGTATTTTTTACGAACCATTGATTGTTACCAACAATTACAACTATTTGATATAGCAGAAAAAGCGATTAAAGAGCGTTTTGATAAATACAAACAATCTAATTTGTTGGTCGAATTAGGCTATAATTTTCAATTGCGAAAAGACGATACTAAAGCTAAAGTGTATTACGATCAAGCAGTAGAGAGAATCAAAAAAAATCCTAATGAAATTTACAGTATTTCAAACGCTTTTGAGCGTAAAGTGCTACTCGATTACGCACTGAAATCCTATAAAATCGCTACAGAACTGAATCCTAATTTTAATTTCAATTATCAAATGGGATTGCTTTACGGGCAATTGTCTAACATGGAAATGATGATTTCCACTTTTTTAGACGAAGCGTATGCGAATCCTCAAAATGCTATTAGAATTCAAAATCAATTGGTTCGTTTTATGGTTGACGAGGGCGATGCTGCCTTTAGTGAAATGCTTCGGAAAGCCTTAATTATAAGAACCCAAAAAAATCAAGATATCTTTTGGAATCATTATTTGAGTTGGTTTTATGTCCAACAAAAGGAATTTGAGAAAGCATTTATCCAGGAAAAAGCCATTTATAAACGTAGTCCAGAATCACTTACTGCTATTGTAAATCTGGCGCAACTGGCAATTGAGGAAGAAAACCAGGAAACGGCTAAGGAAATTTTGGATTTTGTATTAGAGAACACTTCGGATTTAGAATTGCGCATTCAAGCGAATTCTTATTTGATTACTATGAAAATCGAAAACACATCCGAAAAGGACTTTGTCGCCATCAGCACAGAATTAGACGAATTGTTGAAACAATTTGGAACAAGTCCTTTTACCTTATCTTTGCAGCTGATCCAGGCGCACTTTGTAGCTTTTAATTTGAAAAAACCTGAAGAGGGAAGGGCTATAGTCAAAAAAGCGCTGGAGTTACAATTGAATGATTATGAAGTGGCTGATGCCAAAATGGAACTGGCCGATATTTTGCTCTACGAAGAAAAATTCAATCAGGCTTTGATCTATTATTCGCAGATTGAATTGGATTTAAAGAATGATGTTATGGCGCATGAAGCGAGTTTGAAAGCCGCAAAAACGAGTTATTTCAAAACTGATTTTGCGTGGGCGTTGAAACAATTTAAGGAATTGAAATCAGCCAATACGCAGTTGATTGCTAATGATGCCTTGGAATACTTTCTGTTAATCAATGACAATACCATGGCCGATTCGACACAAACGGCTTTGAAACAATTTGCGAAAGGAGATTATCTGTTGTATCAAAATAGGAATCAGGAAGCAATAGCACAGTTTCAAGCGATATTAAAAAGTTATAAAGGACAAGAAATTGAATCCGTGACGGTATTGCGATTAGGCAAAATATACGAAAAGCAAGGTGATTTTGATTTGGCTTTAAGCCAATACCAAACGATTATCGATCAGCATAGCGATGGGATTTACATTGACGAAGCGTTGTACTTTTCAGCTGAAATTTATAACAAGCAATTGTTGCCTGAAAAAGCAAAACCCTTGTATGAAAAAGTATTGTTCAATCATCAGGACAGTATTTATTTTGTAGAAGCCAGAAAAAAATTCAGACAATTACGAGGCGATGCAAATTTATAATAATGGTACTTGTTTAGCCAATCAAGCAATTAACCGATTAACTCAATTTATAATAATGATACTATATAACGTTACTACAAATATACACGAGAGCGTTCACGATCAATGGATGATCTGGATGCGACACAAGCACATTCCTGAGATTCTGGCAACAGGAAAATTCTCCTCAGCAAGGATGGTACGGGTTTTAATCGAAGAAGAAATGGGCGGAGTCACGTATTCAGTTCAATATACAACGGATAGCAAAGAAACTTTGGAGAAATATTACGAAGAAGACGCAGCCGGTTTCCGTGAAGAAGGACAGAAATTATTTGGCGATAAAATGCTGAATTTCAGAACAGAATTAGAATTAATTGGTGATTATTAGAGTCATTGCAAGGAACGAAGCATAGATGTTGGTTGTGGGTTTGAATTACAATCTTAAAGGCTGCATTTGTGGCGTCCAATTTAAAGAAGATATAAAAAACACTTTGCGCCTTAGTGCCTTTGTGGCAAAACATAGAACATGGAAAAAGTAAAAGCAAAAAAACACCTAGGGCAACATTTCTTGAAAGATGAAAGCATTGCCAAAGATATTGCAGACACCTTGAATTTAAAAGGATATAATGATGTACTGGAAATAGGTCCTGGAATGGGTGTTTTGACAAAATATTTGTTGGACAAATCCGTGGATACCTATGTTATTGAAATTGATACGGAATCTGTAACGTACTTAGATGAAAATTATCCTAAACTAAAAGACAGAATCATTTCTAAGGATTTCTTGAAATATAACATCAACGATATTTTCGAAGGGAGACAATTTGCTATAATTGGGAATTTTCCGTATAATATTTCGACACAAATCGTGTTTCGCGCCTTGGAATATCGTAGTCAAATTCCAGAATTTGCCGGAATGTTCCAGAAAGAAGTGGCACAACGTATTTGTGAAAAAAAGGGAACAAAAGCCTACGGAATTCTATCGGTTTTAGTTCAGGCTTTTTATGATGCCGAGTATTTATTTACGGTAGATGAAAATGTTTTTATTCCGCCACCAAAAGTGAAATCGGGTGTTTTGCGCTTGCGTAGAAAAGAAGATTACAGTTTGCCTTGCAGTGAAAAATTGTTTTTTACCGTAGTAAAAACCGCTTTTCAACAACGACGCAAAACGTTACGAAACAGTTTGAAAACCTTAAATTTGTCAGATAGTTTGAGAGAAGATGAGGTTTTTAACCTTCGACCTGAACAATTAAATGTAGAACAGTTCATAGAACTCACCCAAAAAATAGAAGCCGATGGAGTTTAAAATCAGCAAACAATTAATACAAGAATTAGAGCAACTCATTCAAAATAAAAACGACCAGCAACTGGAAGTATTATTGAATGATATGCACCATGCTGATATTGCCGAAATCCTTGATGAGCTCGATTTTAATGAAGCGACTTATATTTTTAAAGTTTTAGATAGTGAAAAAACCGCCGAGATTCTTCTGGAACTTGAAGATGATTTGCGGGAGAATATATTGAGCAGGCTTTCGCCAAAAGAGATTGCGGAAGAATTAGATGAGCTGGAAACAAATGATGCGGCCGATATTATTGCGGAGCTTTCACAGGATTTGAAAGCCGAAGTAATATCAGAACTTCTGGATGTTGAACATGCCAAAGATATTGTTGACTTATTGCGGTATGATGAAGATACCGCGGGTGGAATCATGCACAAGGAATTGGTGAAAGTCAACGAAAATTGGAATGTACTTACCTGTGTAAAAGAAATGCGCATTCAGGCCGAAAATATCTCCAGAGTCCATTCCATTTATGTGGTGGATGATGAAGACCGTTTGAAAGGCCGTTTGTCACTCAAGGATTTATTGACCACTTCTTCCAGAACACCAATTAACGATGTTTACATTCGGAAATTAAACTCTGTAAAAGTAGATACGGAAGATGTTGAAGTAGCCCGAATCATGCAAAAATACGATTTAGAAGCCATTCCCGTTGTCGATGAATTAGGGCGATTAGTTGGGCGAATTACCATTGATGACATTGTGGATGTAATCAAGGACGAAGCGGATGAGGATTACCAGTTAGCAGCAGGTATATCCAAAGATGTAGAAGCAGATGATAGTATACTTGAGCATACAAAAGCACGTTTGCCTTGGCTAGTTTTAGCTCTTTTAGGTGGTTTTATCTCCGTAAAAGTGCTGGGTTTGTTTGAAGGAGCAATGCTCGAACATAGGAATTTATTCTTTTTTACACCCCTTATTGCCGCAATGGCAGGAAATGCTGGGGTGCAATCCTCGGCAATTATTGTGCAAGGTTTGGCGAACAATTCATTGAGTGGTTCTTTGTTTAACAGATTAGTCAAAGAAGTAGCACTGAGTTTGCTCAATGGGTTAATTCTGGCGGCAATATTATTTATAGGAAGCCATTTCCTGTTGAATGTCAATTACATTATTGGAGTTATCATTACAGTTGCATTAATGTCTGTAATTATAATTGCCTCGTTAATAGGAACTTTTGTACCTTTATTATTGAATAAATTTGGTATTGACCCCGCATTAGCAACAGGACCTTTTATTACAACGAGTAACGATATTTGTGGAATTCTGATTTATTTTTCGATTGCGAAATTGATTTTAGGATTTTAAATTAGTGAAGACTAAAGTGTCAATAAAAGTTGGAAATAACAGTACGCTTAATTTTTTTAAAGAAACAAAACCACAACCAGCATGAAAGTACACATTATTGGCGGCGGAAACTTAGGAGTTTCTATTGCATTAGGATTATCAAAATTCTCCTCGGACAACCAAGTTACCATTACCCGACGAAACACAGCAAGTATTCAATATCTTGAAAAATTAGGCACTACGGTTTCTACGAATAACATCCATCAAATTCAGGAAGCCGATGTTATTATTTTGACCATAAAACCCTATCAAGTTGATGCTGTTTTGGCTGAAATTTTGCCCGTAATCTCCAATAAAATTATCGCTTCAGCAGTGAGTGGATTGTCGATAGAAAATTTACAAAACAAGATAGGCGATGCAAATACAGCTATTAGAATCATGCCTAATATAGCAGCACAGTTTGGGGCATCAGCTACTTGTATTGCTTTTGATGAGAAAAACAAAGAGAAAGCAGAAGGGGTTGTTTCTCTTTTTCAGACTTTGGGAACCGCACCTATTATTGACGAAAAACTTATGGATGCCGCAACCGTTCTTGCTGCCAGTGGAACTGCTTTTGCATTGCGATACATTCGAGCTTCGATGCAAGCTGGAATCGAAATAGGATTTGACTGGCAAACCGCCTTAGCTATTTCTGCACAAACCGTAAAAGGTGCTGCCGAAATGCTATTAGAAGAAAAAGTGCATCCAGAGCAACTTATAGACCGTGTTACTACACCGCAAGGTTGCACAATAGCCGGACTGAACGAAATGGAAATGCACGGTTTTAGTTCTTCATTAATTAGAGGTATCAAAACGTCGTTGAAGCAAATTAAAGGATAAATTTTATTTGAGCGTGCTTTTATTAGAAATTGGGTCTTCTTAGCGTAAGCGTAAAAAAACCTTTAAGGTTTGCCCAAACATAATTAGGCTTTAGCCAAATGTTAAAATTTGAATTTTGGCTAAAGCCATTTAGAAACTCATTTAAAAAAACGGGCTAAAGTCCATTTCTATTGATGTCTTGTTAAAATAAATGAATTCAGGTTACAGCAAATCTACCATCAAGAATTAATTATTAACCTGAGTTGTTTTTAGTCTACAAACCTATTTTTTTTGATAAGCGATTCTAAATAAATGGATCAAATAGCATAAAAAAACCTCGTTTAAGTAATTTAAACGAGGTTTTTTTATAGGAAATTTGATTGTGAATCAATGGGGCTATTATTTTTCTTTCGCGGGTTTTAAGTTCATGTTTAACCAGAGATAACCCAAAGTTCCGGATATAAATGACGCAATTAGAATCGCAATTTTAGAATACGTAATTACTTCTTCTCCATCGTTTTTAAACGCAAGCAGAGTAATAAAAATAGACATGGTGAAACCTATTCCTCCCAGCATTCCTGCGCCTATAATGGTACTCCATTTTAAATCTCTTGGTAAGGTGCAAATTCCTAAACTCACGGCAAGGAATGAAAATAACCAGATTCCTAATGGTTTACCAACTACAAGACCCAGAATAATTCCTATCGTGTTAGGATGATTCAATCCTTCATGCCAATCACTACCTATTGCTATACCGGTATTGGCAATTGCAAATAAGGGAAGAATGAAAAAAGCCACTGGTTTGTGTAAAAAATGCTGTAATTTATAGGAAGAAGTTTTATTGCTACCGTCACCAAACGGAATTACAAAGGCTAATAATACTCCGGTTACTGTTGCATGAACCCCTGAATTTAGCATGAAATACCACATTCCGGCACCACCTATCAAGTAAGGAATAAGATTGTGAACCTTTCTTCTGTTTAAGATAAACAAGAAGCCCATGATGGCAAAAGCAATAAATAAATTAGTATAAGCAATAGTATCCGTATAAAAGATGGCAATTACCATAATAGCACCTATATCATCAATTACGGCAAGCGCCGTCAAAAACACTTTTAACGAAGTTGGAACGCGATTTCCTAAAAGGGACAGGATTCCAATTGCAAAAGCAATATCAGTAGCCATAGGGATTCCAGCGCCATTTTGTGTTATCGTGCCGTAGTTTAGCAGTAAAAACAGTCCAGCAGGAACGACCATTCCACCTAATGCACCAAAAATAGGTAAAGCTGCATTTTTTATATTGGATAATTCGCCATGATACATCTCACGCTCTAATTCTAATCCAATTAAAAGAAAGAAAATCGCCATTAAGCCATCATTAATCCAATGCGTAATAGAATGGCTTCCCACGTTGGTCTCCCAAAAGGCAATGTATTGAGTTGAAATGGGTGAATTTGCTAGTAATAGAGAGAGTATTGTTACGGAAAGCAACAAGAGTCCACCCGATTTTTCGCTTTCAAAAAAAGCTTTAAATGTTTTTGTTAATCTCATTTTTTGGTTTTTATTTATTACGTTTATGTCTGTTGTAATAAAAAATTAAGGGCGCTAATTTACAATTTTATGCTTTAATTTCCTTTTATAAAACAACAAACCGTATTTTTTTTGTTATTTTGAAGTATTAAAAATAGAATAATTATGGATATAAAAGTCCTTCACATCGATAGCAATCATCCCATACTTTGGGACCAATTGCAACAATCTGGATTTATAAATCACAGTGATTTCACCTCTTCAAAAGAAGAAATTGAAGCAAAAATTCAAGACTATCAGGGAATTGTCATTCGGAGTCGTTTTAAAATCGACGCCGCTTTTTTGGACAAAGCCACTAATTTGCAATTTATAGCCCGAGTAGGAGCTGGACTGGAAAGTATTGATTGTGCCTATGCTACGGCTAAAAACATTACGCTTATTGCAGCACCCGAAGGGAACCGCAATGCGGTCGCCGAGCATACATTGGGAATGATTTTGTCTCTTTTTAATAAACTGAATAAGGCCGATAGGGAAATTCGATCCGGTCATTGGAACCGTGAAAGCAATCGCGGACATGAACTAGACGGGAAAACAGTTGGAATCATTGGTTACGGAAACATGGGAAAATCGTTCGCCAAGAAACTTCGCGGTTTTGATGTCGAAGTACTGTGTTATGACATTCAGGAAAATGTAGGAGACGCAAATGCAAAGCAGGTTTCACTAGCCGAATTGCAGCAAAAAGTTGATGTGTTGAGTTTGCATATTCCTTGGACACCGGAAACCGATAAAATGGTTGATGCTGATTTTATCAATGGATTTGCAAAACCGTTTTGGATTATAAACACCTCTCGTGGCAAGAATATTGTCACTGCCGATTTAGTTGCTGCCCTGCAATCTGGGAAAATTCTGGGTGCTGGCTTAGATGTATTGGAATATGAAAAGTTGTCTTTTGAAACGCTTTTTAATGATAAACACACGCCCAAAGCTTTTCAATATTTGTTGAAAGCGCAGCATGTGATTCTGACACCGCATATCGCCGGCTGGACATTCGAGAGCCACAAACGCCTGGCTCAAGTAATCGTTGATAAAATAAATGCAAAGTATTTTGGTCAAGCCAAAGCCGCCGAGCCAGAGAAACGCGTTACAGGAATTGGAGGTGTCTTTTTTAAATCAAAAAATCCGAAAGAATTAGTGGCTTGGTACGGAAAACATCTGGGTTTAAAAACAGATCAATACGGTGCTACTTTTTGGTGGAGAGACAAAGAAGGAAATGATTGTGCTACCCAATGGTCGCCATTTGCAGCCGATACTACTTATTTTGCGCCTAGCGAGAAACAGTTTATGCAAAACTTCAGAGTGGATAATTTAGAAAAATTATTACAAAAATTATCGAATGAAGGAGTAACAATTGTTGGTGATGTAGCGTCTTATGAGTATGGAAAATTTGGTTGGATACTGGATTGCGAAGGAAATAAAATTGAACTTTGGGAACCTATTGACAAGATATTTCAATAATTTTTATATTTTTAGCACTTAATTAATCATAAACAAAAAAAAACATGGAAAACACAAAAAAAGAAGAATGGAATAATGCACCAATTGGTCAGCAAGAGAACAAAAAAATTATTGCTGGTGTTTTGGCTATTGTTATCGGTTCCTTAGGAGTTCATAAATTTATCTTAGGATATACTAAAGAAGGAATTATTCAAATTGTAATCACTTTTGCAACCTGCGGTATAGGAGGGATTGTAGGACTTATTGAAGGAATAATATATCTTACTAAGTCAGATGAAGAGTTTTATCAGACATATCAAGTAGGGAAAAAAGGTTGGTTTTAAAATAAAAAGCAAAAATATAAAAAAACTAGTTGCCTTTAGGAAGGCAACGAGTTTTTTATTGGCCTCAGTTACAGTGTAAAGCTAGACTTTTTAGTGCGTTTTGCTTTGGCTAATAAATAAGTGATGTGTTCTTCTGCCAATTAAATCTATGGACTTTATGGCTATAGTGGTGTGGTTATTCCTCTTTTTCGCTTAATTTTCGTTCCAGTTCTTTCTGGAACTCTTCCATTACGGGTTTCATGGTGCTCTCCGGAATATCAGCAATGCGTATGTACATTAAACCGTCAACAGCATTGTTGAACAGTGGGTCTACATTAAAGGCGACTACCTTTGCGTTTTGTTTGATGTATTTTTTAATCAAAACCGGCAAACGCAAACTTCCAGGCTCGAGTTCGTCAATAATTTTATCAAATTTATTCAAATCAGATTCGGCTTCGTCAAAAATGAAGTCCTTATCGGCGTCCTTCAACTTTACTTTGTATTCCTTCTTTGGGTGGATATATTGGGCGATGTATGGGTCGTAATAATTAGATTTCATAAACTCAATCATTAATGATTTGGAGAAATCCGAAAATTGATTGCTAATACTCACGCCACCCAATAAAAACTTATGTTCTGGATAACGCAGCGTCGTGTGAATAATTCCTTTCCAAAGCAGGAAAAGAGGCATTGGTTTTTGTTGGTATTCTTTGATGATAAAGGCACGACCCATTTCTATAGATTTGCTCATCATATCATACAATTCTGGCTCAAATCCGAACAAATCGTTGAGGTAAAAACCGTCAATTCCGTATTTTGGATAAATTTTTGACCCTAATCCCATTCTATAAGCACCAGCAATTTTCTTTGCTTCGTCATCCCACAAAAACATGTGGTGGTAATATTGGTCAAATTGATCTAAATCGATCGACTCATTGGTTCCTTCGCCTACTTCACGAAAAGTGACTTCTCGAAGTCGCCCAATTTCATGAAGAATATTTGGGATTTGATTCGCTTCAGTAAAGAAAACTTCATAATTCTTGCTTTGCAAAAGACGGCAATCGTTTTTTCGAGCCGCATCTACTTCAGCAATCATTTTGTCTTGACTTGCAGCGGTTACAATTGTTTTTGGACTTTTTGGAAGTTTTAAATTTGATGCCGTCAGTAATTTGGTTCCTTTTTCGAAAGGATTTGCAAGCATATATGTTTTCTTCCTCAAAAATTCGGAATAATCCTCAATCGTTGTGTGCTCGTTTTGCTCGTTTACTGAAATAGGCTTTCCTACTCTCACTTTGATTATGCGATGTTTTTGACTAAATACTTCTGAGGGTAGTAATGCCGTTCTAAAAGTGCCGCTTATTTTGGAAAGCAAATAAAATAATTGACTGTTCTTAGCGTGAAAATAAATAGGAACAACAGGAACTTGTGCTTTTCTAATTACTTTAATAGCGCCTTCTTCCCAAGGTTTGTCCACCATTAATTTGCCGTCTTTGTAAGTAGAAACTTCACCGGCAGGGAAAATCCCTAGCGGTTTTCCGTCACTCAAATGGCGGAATGTTTCTTTAATTCCCACCACGCTTGACTTAGCATCCTTGAGGTTTTCAAAAGGATTTACAGGCATAATGTATTTCTTGAGAGGCTCAATTCGATGCAAAAGAAAATTAGCAATGATTTTGAAATTGGGCTCTCTTTCCAGCATTAATTTCAATAGCAAAACGCCGTCAATCCCTCCTAATGGATGATTGGAGATGGTGATGTAAGCGCCTTCTTTGGGTAAGCGTTTTAAATCTTCTTCTGGAATTTCAAATTTTATCTGTAAATCGTCTAATACTCCATTCAAAAAAGCAACATCCTCAAGATCTTTGTTTCTATTGTATACTTTATTTAAAGTAGAAATTTTGAGCAATTTCATTAGCATCCACCCGGAAAAAGTTCCCAGAACTCCGTATTTGTCTACATTTATTGCTTTGGCAACTTCTTTGGCGGTTACTAAACCCATCTGTTTTTTCTTTTTTAGCGCAGGAAACAAAGATAGCAAAAAACTCCATTTTCTCGATTTTTATGAATCAAACTTATACTTTTTTGTTACATTTGAAACCCACATAGAATCAATGTAATTTTCCGATAAAATAAAAAAGTGGGTTCCTGACAAGCGTCAGATTTAAAAATCGGAAGAAATTCAAAAAAAAAAATTAATGAGAATTATTTCATACAACGTCAACGGAATCAGAGCAGCCATTTCTAAAGGTTTTATCGATTGGTTGCAACAAGCAAATCCTGATGTTATTTGTCTTCAGGAAATTAAGGCAACCGAAGACCAAATCCCAGTGGAAGATATGGCAAAAGCGGGCTATCCGTACCAATATTACTATTCAGCATCGAAAAAAGGCTACAGTGGAGTGGCTATACTTTCTAAAATAAAACCCAATAATGTCGTTCAAGGCACAGGAATTCACCACATGGATTTTGAAGGCAGAAACATTCGTGCTGATTTTGATGACTTTTCCGTGATGAGTTTATACTTGCCATCAGGCACAAATATTGACCGACTAGATCATAAATTTATGTTCATGGATGATTTTCAAACCTATATCAACGAATTGAAAAGAGAAACGCCAAACCTTATTATTTGTGGGGATTACAACATTTGCCATGAGGCAATAGACATTCATGATCCAGTCCGAAATAAAAATGTTTCCGGATTTTTACCGCAAGAAAGAGCGTGGCTCGATGGATTCATGAAGTCTGGATTTGTTGACAGCTTTCGTCATTTCAACAGTGAACCACACCAATATTCGTGGTGGAGTTATCGCGCTGGAGCCAGAGGAAACAACAAAGGTTGGCGTATTGATTACAATTTAGTTAGCAATTCTTTAAAACATAAATTAAAAAGAGCCGTTATCCTCTCTGATGCCGTGCATTCGGATCATTGTCCAATTTTGGTAGAAATAGAGTAAGTTTTTTTTGGAGCTATTTCCTGCTATTCGTTACAATCCACGCCCAAAAGCGTGGGATTTTCACTGCTATCAGGGCTAGGGTAGTTGAATAGAATTTGAATTTTTGCTTTCAAAAACAACAATAGAAATAACATAAATAATATAAAAATGATAAAAAAAATTTCCATCGGATTAGTAATAATGGCACTATCAACTTCTTGTGTATCCAAGAAAATATACAACGACTTAGAAAGCAAGTACACCGATTCTAGAAAAGAAAATAGAAAATTAGCAGATGAAAATGCGGAGCTTTTAAGAGCCAAAAATCAACTGGAATTATACCGTGATGGTTTGACTGCTGATTTGAGTAAAGCCAAAGCAGAAATGAATAAGTGGAAAGCAGATTACGCAGCGGCTCAAGATAAATTGAAAGTGCTACAGGATTCCTATACCGCTTTAGAAAAAAATAGCGGAGATGCGCTGCAAAGCAACATGAAGAAAAATCGTGATTTGCTGGAACAATTAGATGAAAAAGGGAAAGCGTTGGCATTAGAGCAAGAGCGTTTGAGTAAAAGCGCACAACGTTTGCAGGAATTAGAAAACTTGATCGCTGCCAAAGAAGCCAGCATGAAAAAACTAAAAGAAACCTTGTCTAAAGCCTTGAATAGTTTTGAAGGAAAAGGACTGACAGTAGAGCAAAAGAACGGAAAAGTATACGTTTCTATGGAGAATAAATTGCTTTTCAATTCTGGAAGTTGGGCTGTCGGTCCTGAAGGCAAAAAAGCAGTAATTGAAGTTGGAAAAGTTTTAGGTGACAACCCAGACATCTCTGTCTTGATAGAAGGTCATACAGATGATGATGGTTTTTCTAGTTCAGGACCAATTGCCAATAACTGGGATTTATCAACCAAAAGAGCGACTGCAATAGTGGCAATTTTGAGTGAAAACACAAAAATCAATAAACAAAATCTAACTGCTGCGGGTAGAGGGGAATTTTCACCATTAGCCAGTAATGCAACTGCTGACGGAAAAGCAAAAAACCGTAGAATCGAAATCATTCTTACGCCTAGATTAGATGAAATTGCTGAAATGTTGAACGAGATTAATTAAGGTTCAAAGTTTGTAAAATAGAAAGGTTCAAAGTGTAAGCTTTGGACCTTTTTCTTTTATACACTGGCGTTTTAGTGAATGTATACGAGTTAGATGTAAACAATAATAAATGTAATGCTGATTTGTAATGCAGCTTAATTCCTTAATGGTTTAAAAAATATTTATTGGTCACAGAAATAGTTTGAAACTATGCACTTTAATGCATTTCCCTTTCAGGTTTTAAATAATTTTACCGCAGATTCGCAGATTTTTTTTTGAGGTTATAATAAATCTGTGAATCTGCGGTTGATTTTTATTAATATAACCGTGCAGACTTTCAGTCTGCTAAACCAAAACTATGGGCTTTCAGTCCATGGTGGTTTATTTTGCTTTAGTGTTTGTTATAGAAAATAGCCAACGTGAAGAAGGTTTAGCGCTGATTCGTAATGCAACTTAATTTCTTAATGGTTTAAAAAACCATTTATTTTAAGAAAAATTCATTCGTTGAGGAAAGGGTTTTTAGCTTTCCCGTCAGCTAGTTTTTTTGCAAAATAGTTAGATAGTTATATAGGAATCAATAAACTTAAAAGATAATGCAGTAGTATCATTATAAAACTTCTTAAATTGTCATCGCCTTAATGCTTATATAATCTTAGCATATGTTTTTTATGAAAAGTAATTTTTACATGCCTCTATATTTCTTTCTTTTATTATTTGTGTCGAATAACCTATTAGCACAAGAATTACCTCCTATACAAAAATTTACTTCATTAGATTATGGCGGAGAAAATCAAAATTGGATGATTTCACAAGGGATTGATAAATTCATTTACGTAGGTAATAACGAAGGTCTTTTAGAATATAATGGCGCTAAGTGGAAAATGTATCAATCGCCAAATAACACCATTATTAGGGCTGTTAATGCTGTTGAAAAACGGATTTATACAGGTTGTTACATGGAGTTTGGCTTTTGGGAGAGAGATGTATTTGGTAAACTAAAGTACAAATCCTTAGTGTCCAAGTTTAAGGAATCAATGATCGAAGATGAGCAAATTTGGAATATTATAACCCTTGATGAATGGATGTTGTTTCAATCCTTAAATAGAATTTATTTTTATAATACGGTTAGTGGAGTCACTAAAATCATCCATTCAAAAAATGTAATTTCAAAGGTTTTCAACATTGAGAAAGTTATATATTATCATGTAAATAATGAAGGGATCTTCACCATTGAAGCTGGTAAATCAAGATTATTAGTTGATAGTTCTTTGTTTGGAAATGACAAAGTAGTGGGTATGTTTCAAATTCCAGATGGTTTACTTATTCTAACAAGAGGATTGGGTTTTTACAAGTTGATTGACGGTAAACTATCTGTTTGGAATAGTGCTGCAAGTGAAGTTTTAAAAAATATAAATGTTTTTAATAGCATTCAACTTAAGGATAAAAGTTTTGTAATAGGAACTATAAAAAACGGGGTGATTTATTTGAGTAAAGACGGTGTTGTTGAGTACGAGCTGAATAGAAGCAGGGGACTTAGTAATAATACGGCACTATGCTTGTTTGAAGATATTGATAATAATGTATGGGTAGGCTTAGACAATGGTATTAATTGTATAAACATAAAATCTCCAATAAAGGTCTTTAACGATGATGAAGGAAAGATAGGTACAGTATATACTTCTATCATCTTTAAAGGGCTTTTGTATTTAGGAACTAATCAAGGGCTGTTTTATAAAAAGGCTTTTACACAAGAACCATTTAAGTTTGTTAATGGTACTTCGGGACAAGTTTGGTGTTTGTTTCAGTATGACAATGATTTGCTTTGCGGTCACCACGAGGGAACATTTGTAATTACTGATAATAAAGCTGTTTTAGTATCTAATGTTCCCGGAACTTGGGGTTTTAAGCCTATCCCTAATGCCGAAAACATGCTTTTAGAGGGTAATTATAATGGGTTAAATGTTTTAGTGAGAGAGCAAGGAAGTTGGAAGGTTAAAAATAAAATTAAAGGATTTGATAGCTCTGCACGCTATTTTGAAATAATTAATACTAATGAAGTCTTGGTAAGTCATGGTTATAAAGGTCTTTTTAGACTTAAAATTGATGAAAATTTTACTGAAGTCAAAAATGTTTTTATAGATTCTAGAGTTCCAGTTGACAAAAATTCCAGTTTAATTCAATATAAGAATCAAATTTTATATGCTTATAAAGGAGGAGTACTTCGTTATAATACCACCAAGAATACTTTTGTTAAAGATAGTATTCTTAGTTCCGTAGTAACACAGTCACAATATGCGTCGGGTAAATTAGTGGTAGATAATACCGAAAAACTTTGGGCGTTTTCTAATGATTATATCAGCTATGTTGATGTGAATAATCTAACAAATGATTTAAAAATTAATAAAATCGCTATTTCTTATCCTTTGAGAAAAGGTCAAGTAGGTTACGAAAACATTTCGCATCTTAACAATAATAATTACCTCATTGGGATAACTGATGGTTACCTTACATTAGATCTCAATCAAATAAATAAAAGCAGGGATTATCAACTAGTCTTAAACGCAGTTGAGTTAAATTCTGTTGGAGCAAGCAATATCGCCGTTGATTTTCAAAAACCGGGAGAATTTGAATACTTAAATAACTCGGTGACTTTTAACTATAGTGTTCCAGTTTATAATAAATATAAGGAGGTTCAGTATCAATACAAACTTAAAGGGAGATACAACCAATGGAGTAAATGGAATAACAAATCGGAACTTATATTTGAAAATTTGCCATTTGGAGAGTATGACTTGAGTGTTCGTGCAAAAATAGGGGATAAGTTATCTAGCAATGTTATAAGTTATCAATTCAGAATCAACAGACCTTGGTTTCTATCTAATACTGCTCTACTCTTGTATTTGGTTTCAATACTTGGTTTTTCTTTACTGACGCATAGAAGCTATAAAAAGTATTATAAAAAATTGCATGCACACAAGCAATTAGAAAATGAACAAATGATTACTAATATCAAGAATGAAAAGCTAAATCAGGATATTGAAAGCAAGAATAGAGAGTTAGCCATTTCGACAATGAGTATTATAAAAAAGAATGAAGTTTTAAACAGTATCCAAAAAGAACTGAAAAAAGATAGGCGTACTGATAACAATGCAGCATTAAAGCTAATAGATACTAATTTACACGACACAAAAGACTGGTCGTTTTTTGAAAAGGCTTTTAATAATGCGGATAAAGACTTCTTAGAAAAGGTAAAGCAGTCTCATCCCGATTTGTCACCCAATGATTTACGTTTTTGTGCCTATTTGCGGCTAAATTTATCGTCAAAAGAAATCGCTCCTTTACTTAATATTTCTATAAAAAGTGTTGAAACTAAGCGTTACAGGTTAAGAAAAAAACTAGGGTTAGAGCATGATAGTGGCCTTGTTAACTATATCTTAAACTTTTAGGAGCACTACAAGATCATTTTTCACCACGACATTACCACTACAGAGACAAATAAATCAATGTTTTTTGAAGATGTAATACTAAATAATTCAAACAATAGGTTTGTAGTGTTTATAAGGGATTTGCTTAACTTTTTATGATATAAATTACGATGTTCGTTTTTTGTCGTGGTTACTATTGTGAAAACATTAACTTTTGAGGTTAAGTTTACATATGCTTAATTTTTCATCAAACCACAAAATTAAATTAAGTCATGATTTTGAAATCAATCTTAAAACCAAAATTTTATGAAACTAAAACTATGTAATCAAAAAATTAAATTTTTAATTTCTTTGTTGTTTTTGTTTGCCTTTGCTTTAATGACGGCACAATCACAAAAAAAAATTACTGGAACGGTGTTGTCAGCAAGCGATAAAATGCCGTTGCCAGGAGCATCTGTTATAGTGAAGGGAGCTTCTAGTAGTACTTCAACGGATTTAGATGGGGTTTTTACGATATCAGTTCCAGCTAATGCTACTATCTTAACAATATCTTATATTGGTTACAAAGGTAAAGATGTTGTTATTACTTCTAATTCGTTAACTATTTCATTAATAGAAGATACAAGCTCACTCGACGAGGTTGTTGTGGTAGGTTATGGTACACAGAAAAAGAGTGATGTAACAGGTGCTGTTTCAAAAGTAAATCTTGAAAAAGCTGTAGCTATACCTACTACTAATATTTCTGAAATGTTGAGAGGTCAAGCTGCCGGTGTGCAGGTTACATTAGGCTCAGCAAGACCAGGAGGAGCGTCTAATATTTTAATTAGAGGAAGAAACTCAATTCGTGGTGGTAATGATCCACTTGTCGTATTAGATGGTTTTCCCATTGAAAATATTAATGATATAAATCCAGATGATATTGCTTCAATTGAAGTACTGAAAGATGCTTCTGCCCAAGCTATTTATGGCGCGAGAGCATCTAATGGTGTTATACTAGTTACCACTAAAAAAGGTAAAGAAGGTAAAATGAGAGTGAATTTTAATTCATATACTACCTCTCAAAGACTTACTAAAAACTTTGATATGTATAATGCTGAAGAGTTTGCACAATTAAGAAGAGAAGCAAAACGAACAGACAATCTTCCATCTCAAGTTTATTTAACGGATGCTTTAAGTTTTAATGGCGCGACAACGCCTGAATATTTGAATTATTTAGCAGGGAATTATACAGATTGGGAAAAAACGGTTCTAAAAACGGGTTTCATTACCAGTAACAGTGTTAGCGTTTCAGGAGGTACTGACAGAACAAAAATATTTACCAGTTTTAATTACTTTGATCAGTCAGGATTAATCCCTTCATCTAGTTACAACAGAGGGACATTCAGATTGAATATCGAACAAAAAATTAATGATAAAACAAGTATTGAAGCCAATATTAATGTCGCATCGGCTACACAAAAGAGAGAGTCTTCAAATTTAGATTTTATTACAATTTCGCCTTTTACAGGTCCTTACGATTCTTCTGGAAATTTAGTAAAACTTCTTGCAGGTGCTAATGCGAGTAGCTCCGCTGTAAATCCTTTGTGGGATATTAGAGAATCAAATACGGATTCAAAAACTAATTTTTATAACATTAATTTCGTTGGAAATCACAAGTTCACAAAAAATTTCTTCTATAAATTAAACACCTTGTTTAGCAGAAGATATGTAGATGACGGAAGTTATATATCAACACTTCACTCTAAAGGAGTTGCTCTTAGTGGTATTGCAGATGTAGCAAGTACTTTGAGGGAAGAATATTTGATAGAAAACATTTTGAATTATAAAACCCAAATTGGAAATAATCATAAATTTGATTTCACTGCAGTACAATCAGTAAATCAAATAAACTCCTCTAAAACGAGTTCCAACGCAACTGGTTTTGGAAATAATGTACTTGGTTACGATGGGATTTCAACAGCTTTGAATTTTAAAGTAGTACGAAATGAAGAACAAAAAAGAATTTTGTCCTTTTTAGGTAGAGCAAGGTATAACTTGATGGATAAATATTTAGTAACATTAACGGCACGCCGTGATGGTGCTTCAGTTTTCTCTGAAAATAAAAAATGGGGTTTCTTTCCAGCAGCTTCTGTAGCGTGGCAGATGCATAAAGAATCTTTCTTAAAAGACAGCAAAGTTATTGAAGAATTAAAATTTAGAGTGGGTTATGGTTCAGTAGGAAATCAATCATTAGATCCTTTTACAACGCTTGGAGTTGTGAGCAATTATCCATATATTTTTGGAGGTGCTCTTGTTGGAGGTGCTTTGCCTGGAACCGTATTGCCTAATCCTAATTTAACGTGGGAAACTTCAACTACTGCAAATGTTGGACTTGACTTTGGACTATTTAATAATAGAATAACGGGATCTATAGATTATTACGATACAAAAACGACCGACTTACTTACTGACATCTCTCTTGGAGGTACATCTGGATTCAGTTCGATGATAACCAATGGAGGTGAATCTAAAAATAGTGGTGTCGAAGTGTTATTGACGGGAAAGATTATTCGTAACGATTCTTTTAACTGGAGTGTTACAGCTGCATTTACAAAAAATAAAAATGAATTAATTAAATCTGGTATTGTAGACATTAATGGTGCTCCAAAAAATGACTTGTCAAGAGGTCGCTACATAGGATCCTCTATCAACAACATCCGTACTTTGGTTTTTGATGGTATTTTTCAAACTGATGCTGAAGCAGCGGCATCTCCTCAAGCACAGCCAGGAAGCACGACTAACTCTAATCTGACGTTATTAAAAGCGGGGTCTATTCGTCTAAAAGACATTAATGATGATGGAATTGTAAATAATGAGGACAACATCATTATCAATACGGATCCTAAATGGTTTGGTTCAGTATCCTCTACTTTGCAATATAAAAACTTTGAACTATTAGCTGATTTTTATATAGTAGAAGGATCTACAAAATACAATCCGTATTTAGCTAGTTTCAATGAAGGAGGAACACTTCAATCAGTAAGGAATGGTATCAAAGTAGATTATTGGACACCAGAGAAGCCTTCATTAAATTATCCTCGTCCAAGTTATGCTGGCGCACCTGCAAATATAACAACATTGGCTATAGCAGATGCCTCTTATGTTAGATTGAGAACACTTTCGTTAGGGTATACTTTGTCTAAATCAGTTTTAGATAAATTGAAAATAAATAATTGTAAACTATACTTAACAGCTACTAATTTATTTACAGTAACCGATTATAAATCATACAGCCCAGAGAACAATCCAAATGATTTTCCTGACACAAAGTCTTTAACTGTTGGAATCAATTTAGGTCTTTAATTATTAAATTTTAATATTATGAAAAATAGCAATTTATATACAAAATGGAGTTTGTTGCTTCTCTCTCTATTTGTTTTTAATTCGTGTTCGGATTATTTAGTAGAAGAGCCTACGTCTGGCTTCACAGCTGACTTTGTGTACAATACTCCCGAAGGGTTAGAAGCTGGAGTAGTATCTTTATACAACATTCAAAGATCATTTTGGGAAAGCGGTGCCAATAACGGTTCTGATCCAATTATTATCGATGGGAAAGACGACTTAACCATTCCTCGTGGCGGTGAAATATCAAACTACGGAAAACTTAATTTTGGTAGGTTCCCAACAAATAGTAGTGTTCATGGAGTGTATTGGAATTTATATTATCGAATTACTGACCGCTCCAATGCTTTGATAAAAGCGGCCGAATCTGTTGATATGCCAGAGGCAAGAAGGAATAAAATAATTGCAGAGGCCAAGTTTTTTAGAGCAAACTCTGTATTTACCTTATTTAGATTGTTTAATAATATTTATGTTACTACTGAGCCAACTACGCCCCAAAACGCATTAAACATTATTAATGATAAAACACCGGAAGCTGATATTTACGCCTTGGTAAATGCAGATTTAACCTTTGCAATTGCTAATTTAGACTGGAATGTAACTGCTGGAAGAGTAGGTCAAGGGGTGGCAAGACATCTAAAAGCCGAAGTAGCCTTATGGCAAAATAATTGGTTGGAAGCAAAAACGCAATCAGAAGCAGTTATTGCTCAAACAGCTAGTCATGCACTCAATACAGGAACCGATTTAGTTTTCAAAGGAGATATGAATACTAAAGAAGCCTTATGGGTAATCCAATTCAAAAAAGCAGTTAATGGGACTGCAAATAAAATCAATTTCAATATAATGCCTAATTATGCGGAACAAACACCGGGTTCAAAATATACTATTGAACAAGCGGGACGTGGTTTTGGATGGTTGACAATGAACAATTATATTCGTGATTTATTAGCTCAAAGTCCTAATGATACTCGTATCAAAGGAACGTATTACATCAAAGATTATGTGTATAACGATCCAGCAACTTTGCCAGCTGGGCAAACTCTGGGTTCAATTATTAGAAACAACCCAGCTGCACCTTGGAAAGAATTTGGAACTTTAGCGGATAGAAACGGGTTTTTTATTCGTCAAAATGCGGGTTGCAGAAAATACTTTCCGGATGATGGTATTCCTACCGAAGATACTCAGGTCAAAAACATAATGATGGCTCGTTTAGCTGAAACATACCTTTATGCTGCCGAAGCCAATATGAAATTAGGAAATAATCCCGCAGCTTTACTTAATTTGAATAAAGTAAGAACAAGAGCAAATACTCCAGCATTGACAGGAACGGTAACAATCGAAAATATTCTTGACGAACAAGCTCGTGAATTTGCTTTTGAAGGACGTCGCTGGTATATGTTAAAAAGAACAGGAAAACTGTATGCTTACATCGTTGATCACGCAGGATATGGCAAAGCAGGCGATTTGAGTTTGCAAAATACAGGGTCAAAAGCCAACACACCCGCTGATCCATTTACATTTGCAAACGATGCCAGACGTAATATGCAACCTTGGATGGTCAATTGGGTAATTCCTCAAAGTCAAATGGATTTATTTGGACCCAATTATCCTCAAAACACAGGATATTAAGTAATAAAATTATTTTAATTTTTTTTAAATACCAAGATGTTGTTTTTCAAATAACATCTTGGTTACTATCCTATTTATTAACTAATTAACTGGCTAAAATGATTTATACAAAAAAATCAAATTGTACGATTATAATTGCTGTTTTTTTACTTTTTATAGCTTGTGCTCCTACTAAGACAGTAATTAATAATAAAATTGCATTTGCAAATAACAACGTTATTGCTCACCGAGGAGCTTGGAAAGAGAATAACCTTCCTCAAAATTCTATCGCATCACTAAAACAAGCAATTGCTTTAAATTGTGCGGGGTCTGAGTTTGATGTTAGGATGACTTTAGATAATATTCTTATAGTAACCCACGATGCAGATTATAATAACTTAGTCATTGAAGAAACTACTTATGCAGATTTAGCAAAACACAAACTTTCTAACGGTGAAATTTTACCCACTTTTAAACAGTATTTGCTTGCTGGTATGCAAAACAATCCTAATACAGGTTTAGTATGTGAAATTAAACCTTCAAAAATTAAGGAGCGCAATATTCTAATTGCTGGGAAGGTTATAGAGGTGGTGAAAGAAGTGAATGCCGAGCCATTTATATTAACTTATATCAGTTTTAGTTATGAAATTTTAAAAAAAATCAAAGAATTAGACTTCAGTGCTAAAACGCAATACTTAGATGGCTCGAAAACACCAACGGCTTTAAAAAATGACGGCATTACCGGCTTAGATTATGCCGTATTTAAACTTAAAAAAAACCCAGAATGGATTGAAAGTGCTAAAAATCTTAATTTAGTATTAAATGCGTGGACCGCAAATTCAAACGAAGATATAGATTGGCTATTGGCAAATGATTTCGATTTTATAACCACTGATGAACCTGAATTAGTTTTTAAAAAATTAAAAAATACTGCAACAACGCAAGGCTATAAGCTAGTTTGGAGTGATGAGTTTAATTACAAAGGCATACCAGATAGTACTAAGTGGACTTATGATTATGGTTTTATAGCCAATCAAGAAAAGCAATATTACGTAGATAGTTTAAAAAATGCTAGAGTAGAAGACGGCTATTTGATTATCGAAGCAATAAAGGAAAAAGTAGCCAATAAGGACTTTAATAATCCAGCAATCAAAGACTGGGCGCGATACAAACGAGAAATTGATACAGCCCAATACACATCAGCAAGAATAAAAACCGAAGGACTTGCAGAATGGAAATATGGGCGGATTGAAGTAAGTGCTAAATTGCCAAAAGGACGAGGAATGTGGCCTGCAATATGGATGTTAAGTGAAAACAGAAAACTTGTAGGTTGGCCTGAAAGTGGCGAAATAGATATTATGGAGCATGTAGGTTATGATAACGATACTATTCATGGCACTATTCATACCAAAGCATTCAATCACATCAAAGGAACCCAAAAAGGAAAAAAAATATTTATTGATAAGCCAAACGATATATTTCATGTTTTTGCATTGGAATGGACTCCCGAAAAAATGGATTTTTTATTGGACGGAGTGGTTTACAACCAAATTATCAACAACCATACGAATACAGATGAATGGCCCTTTGACCAAAAATTTCATCTCATACTAAATGTTGCTGTTGGAGGTATGTGGGGTGGAAAAAAAGGCATTGATGACTCCATTTTTCCTCAACAAATGGTGGTTGATTATGTACGAGTTTTTCAAAAAAAATAAACAAATTTTTCTAAGGATGAAAAAATATACTTTAGTATTAGTTGCGCTATCAATCTTTACCAATTGTGTAAGTCAAACGTATAAAGTAATGACCTATAACATACGATTAGACCTTGCTTCAGATGGCGAAAATGCCTGGAAAAACCGTAAAGAATTTTTGAGTTCACAAATACTCTTTTTTGCTCCTGATATTTTAGGAGTTCAAGAAGCTAGACCGAATCAAATGGCTGATTTAAAAGAGGTTTTAAAAGAGTATAACCCTATTGGTTTAGGAAGAGATGGTGAGCAAAAAGGAGAGCATTCGTCAATTTTTTACAATGCCAAAAAATTTAAAGTAGAAAAGGTAAATACCTTTTGGCTTTCTGAAACACCAGAAAAAGTGTCAAAAGGTTGGGATGCAGCCTATCCTAGAATTTGTACCTATGGTTTGTTCACCGATATAAAAACCTCCAAAAAAATCTGGATTTTTAACACCCATTTAGATCATATAGGTGAACAAGCGCAATTAAACGGTATAAAACAAATTCAGCAAAAAATGTTGGAAGTAAATACCAAAAATTACCCGGTGATTTTAATGGGCGATTTCAATGTGGAGCCAAATAGCATGCTCATTACAGATCTATCTGAAGCGATGTTGAATACTGAAGCAATAGCTAAATTAACTTTTGGTCCTAAAGGAACGTTTAATGGTTTTAAATTTAATGAAGCCGTAACCAGAAAGATAGATTACATTTTCATATCTAAATCAAATTCTATCAAAGTCAATAAATATGGGGTTTTGAGTGAATCTAATGACTTGAAATATCCTTCTGACCATTTCCCGGTTTATGTTGAATTTAAATGGGAATAGAAGTGATTTAAAAGTAAGTAAAAATATAGCTCGTTGCGTATTCTTAATGAAAGCTAATAAAATGCTCTTTTAGTAAAACAACTCCAGATAAAAAATAGAATACTAAATAAAAATTGGTGTATTGCCAATAAAAAAACTATAAAATTTAATTAGATGAGAAAGCAAACATTATTTATCACTTCAATAGTACTACTTGCTATTATATTATACAGTTTTAAGACCCCCCTAATTGATGGGGCCAATAAAAATTTGAACACTAATTTAGATGAAAAAATAGAACGCAAAGTAGATTCTGTGTTAGCATTGATGCGACTCAATGAAAAAATTGGACAATTAGTGCAATACAGTGGAAAATGGAATGCTACAGGCCCATCAGCCTCCAATGCGGATAAACACAAACTCAATAAATTAAAAAATGGAGAAGTAGGTTCTATGTTGAACATTACTTCCGTAGCATCTATTCGAGAAACGCAGAAAATGGTTATGGATCATTCCAGACTTAAAATCCCATTAATATTTGGATATGACGTGATTCATGGGTACAAAACTATTTTTCCAATTCCATTGGGTGAAAGTGCAAGTTGGGATTTAGAAATTATTAAAAAAACAGCAGCCATAGCAGCAAAAGAAACTGCCGCATCAGGAATACAATGGACATTTGCGCCCATGATTGATATATCTAGAGACGCTCGATGGGGTCGTGTTATGGAAGGAGCAGGAGAAGATGTTTACTTAAATACTGTTATTGGGGTAGCTCGGGTACAAGGTTTTCAAGGAGATGATTTGTCGCTTCCTACTACTATTGCAGCATGTGCGAAACATTTTGCAGGCTATGGCATGGCCGAAGCAGGCAGGGACTATAATACCGTAAACATAGGCGAATACGAATTGCACAATACAGTTTTGCCTCCTTTTAAAGCAGCTGCTGCGGCTGGTGTGGCTACATTTATGAATTCATTTAATGAAATTGATGGTATACCTTCAACAGCTAATAAAATGTTGCAACGGGATATGCTTAAAGGAGAATGGGGATGGGATGGTTTTATGGTTTCTGATTGGGGTTCAATAGGAGAAATGATGGCGCACGGTTATGCCAAAAATAAAAAACACGCTGCTGAAATAGCTCTAAATGCAGGTAGCGATATGGACATGGAATCCTACGCTTATGAAGAACATTTAGAAAATTTGCTAAAAGAAAATAAAATTTCGATAGCACAAATTGATGATGCAGTAAAACGAGTTTTGAGAGTGAAATTTAGACTCGGGCTTTTTGACGACCCTTATAAATATTGTGATGAAGATAGAGAAAAAAACGATGTGTATACTAAGGAGCATCTAGCCTTAGCTCGTGATGTAGCAAAGAAATCGATTGTTTTATTGAAAAATCAAAACAAATTACTACCACTTTCAAAAACCATAAAGAGCATTGCTGTTATAGGACCATTAGCTGATGATAAGGACTCACCACTGGGAAATTGGAGGGGTATGGGCGAATACAATTCGGCGGTGTCATTATTAGAAGGTGTTAAAAATGCTGTGGGGAAAAACACTAAAATTTACTATGAAGAAGGTGGAGCTATAACCATACCAACCATAAAACCTGGTGATAATCAATTTTTATTCCCTTTGAAGTTTAACGATACCGATGTCTCAGGTATTCCAGCGGCGGTTGAGGCTGCAAAAAAAGCAGAGGTTGTTTTACTCGCTATCGGCGAAAATGCGTATCAATCTGGTGAAGGCAGAAGCCAAACTAATATTGGCTTTTTTGGTGTGCAACAACAATTATTAGAGGCAGTTTATAAAGTAAATAAAAATGTAGTGATTGTTTTAATGAACGGACGACCTATGGATATTTCATGGGCTGCAAACCATGTGCCTACTATTTTAGAATGCTGGTTTTTAGGTTCGGAGTCGGGTAATGCTATAGCTGATGTATTGTTTGGCGATTACAACCCTTCTGGTAAATTGCCAGTTTCTTTCCCGCATAATGTGGGTCAAGAACCATTATACTACAGTCAAAAAAACACAGGAAGACCGAGTAGCCCAATACATGTTACCTATTCAGGATATACTGATGCGCCAAAAACAGCGCTGTATCCTTTTGGTTTTGGATTGAGTTATACCAGTTTTGAATATAAAAATTTAAAATTAAACAAAAACAGCATTCCATATAACGGGGAAATACAAGCAACAGTCGAAGTTTCAAACACTGGATCTAGGGATGGTGAAGAAGTAATACAACTGTATATTAGGGATTTGATAGGTAGTCTAACCCGTCCTATTAAAGAACTAAAAGGGTTCCAAAAAATAATGATTAAAGCTGGCGAAACCAAAACAGTACAATTTACTATTAATGCCGAGATGCTTCAGTTTTACACAGTCAATAAAAAATGGGAAGTAGAACCAGGTGATTTTAATGTGTGGATAGGTGGCGATTCTAGAACATCTTTAAAACAATTATTCACAGTTAGTGAATAAAGATTGTTTAAGTTTATGCAATACAAATCACATCAATAAAGGATAATTGAAAGAAAACAATATTTTTAAAAGAGCAACATTACTAAAGCAAATAGAACAAAACTCTAATTGGGATGTTATAATAATTGGTGGAGGTGCTACAGGATTAGGTATTGCTTTAGATAGTGTAACCCGTGGATTTAAAACACTTTTATTAGAACAAGTTGATTTTGCAAAAGGAACATCCAGCCGAAGTACTAAACTGCTTCACGGAGGCGTACGTTATTTAGCTCAAGGGAACATCGATTTAGTGAAGGAAGCATTATATGAAAGAGGTTTGTTACTGAAAAATGCAGCTCATTTGGTAAACAATCAGACTTTTATAATTCCAAATTATACTTGGTGGGATATGTTTAAGTATACAATTGGACTTAAAATTTATGATGTCCTTGCAGGTAAATTAAGTTTTGGAGAATCAATTCGGATTACCAAAGACGAAACTATTTCAAGATTAAGTATCCTTAAAAATGAAAATCTAAAAGGAGGTGTAGTGTATCATGACGGACAATTTGATGATGCTAGATTAGCAATAAATATTGCACAGACTGCCATAGAAAATGGCGCCACAGTCTTGAACCATTTTAAAGTAGATCAATTAAAAAAAAATACTGTGGGTATTGTAAATGGAGTAGTAGCCAAAGACATGGAGACGAATACGACCTATACCGTAAACGCCAAAGTGGTTATTAACGCAACAGGCGTTTTTACTGATGCAATTTTGAAAATGGATAATGCACAATCAAAAGACATTGTGCGCCCAAGCCAAGGAATTCATTTGGTTTTAGATAAATCTTTTTTACCAGGTAAGGATGCTATTATGATTCCAAAAACTAATGACGGTAGGGTTTTGTTTTTAGTGCCATGGCATAATAGAGTGGTTGTAGGCACAACTGATTCGCTCCTTGATAGCCAAAGTTTAGAGCCTAAAGCTTTAGATAAAGAAGTAGATTTTATCATTGCTACGACTAACAATTATTTAACCAAAAAAGTGAGTAAAGCTGATGTGTTAAGCATTTTTGCTGGACTAAGGCCGTTGGCAGCACCAAAAGATAAGTCGAAAAAAACAAAGGAAATTTCACGAAGTCATAAAATTATAATTTCAAAGTCAGAGTTGATAACTATTACTGGTGGCAAATGGACTACGTATAGGAGAATGGCTCAGGATACCATAAATAAAGCGATTTCAATAGGGAAACTACAAGAGGTATCCTGTAAAACAAAAAATATAAAAATTCATGGTGCTGTAGAAACGAATGATATATCACACCATTTGTATATTTACGGAACCGACCAAGGAAAGATTGAAGATTTAATTGCAGCCACTCCAGAATTGGGCGAAAAGATTCATACACGATTGCCTTATACCAAAGCCGAAATTGTGTGGGCAATTCGTTACGAAATGGCGCGTACTATTGAAGATATTTTGGCCAGGAGAGTTCGTACGCTGTTTTTAGATGCTAGAGCAACTATAGAAATAATCCCTATGGTTATAAAAATAGCGGCTAAAGAATTAGATAAAGATGCTTTTTGGGAGCAACAACAAATTACTGATTTTACAAAAATTGCGAATCAATATGTTTTGTAAACAATTTTAAAATAGAGGATTCGTATTCAGGTATTTATGTCATTAAATCGCGAATTAAAATCATGTAATATTCGTTTTTTACTAAAATTCTTGCAGATCATAAAAAAATTTGAATTGGGACTAACTTTTATACAAACCAATGATAAAAACACCATTTGAAGTTCATCTAATTATTTTATTATGGAAAAATATATACTTGCTCTAGACCAAGGAACAACAAGTTCTAGAGCGATTGTTTTCGACAAAAAAGGAAGTATTGTATCAGTTGCTCAAAAAGAGTTTACACAATATTTTCCAAATCCAGGATGGGTTGAACATGATCCGAATGAAATTTGGTCAACTCAAGCTGGCGTTGCCGCCGAAGCGATTGCTAAGAAAGGTTTAAATGTAGAAAATGTTGCCGCCATCGGAATCACTAATCAGCGAGAAACAGTTGTGGTATGGGACAGAAAAACGGGTAAGCCGGTTTATAACGCCATTGTGTGGCAGGATAAAAGAACAGCCCAATACTGTGATGAGCTTAAAGACCTTGGTAAAAGTGATTTGATTAGAGAAAAAACAGGATTAGTGATTGATTCCTATTTTTCTGCAACAAAAGTAAAATGGATTCTGGATAATGTAGAAGGAGCTCGTAAAAAAGCCGAAGCAGGCGATTTAATTTTAGGAACTATTGATACTTGGCTAATATGGAATTTTACAAAAGGAGATCAACATGTAACTGATGTGTCTAATGCGTCTAGAACCTTATTGTTTAATATAAATAGCATGGATTGGGACAATGAGTTATTAGAACTATTTACCATTCCTAAAAGTATGTTACCTGAAGTTAGACAGTCTAGTGAAGTCTATGGCTATACTAAATCAACCTTTTATGATGCCAATATACCTATTTCTGGAATTGCTGGAGATCAACAAGCGGCATTATTTGGGCAAATGTGTACCAAGCCAGGAATGGTAAAAAACACCTATGGAACAGGATGTTTTATGTTAATGAATATTGGTGATAAACCTATTGTTTCAAAAAATAATTTATTGACAACCGTTGCTTGGAAAATTAATGGAAAGACACAATATGCCTTAGAAGGAAGTATTTTTATTGCTGTTGCAGTTGTACAGTGGTTGCGCGATAGTTTGAAAATTATAAGGACCTCATCTGAGGTTGAAGCGTTGGCTAGTTCTGTTAAAAGTGCTGAAGGAGTTTATTTTGTGCCTGCTTTTGCTGGTCTGGGCGCACCACACTGGAATCAACATGCCCAGGGAACAATTTTTGGATTAACTCGTGGTAGTACAGATGCCCATATAGCACGCGCAGCGATAGAATCTATTGCGTATCAAACCATGGATGTATTAAAAGCCATGGAAGCTGATTCTGGTATTTCTATAAAAGAATTAAGGGTTGATGGTGGTGCTACTGTAAATAATGCGCTCATGCAATTTCAGGCGGATGTTTTAAATACGGTAACAGTGAGGCCAAAAGTGGTAGAAACTACCGCCATGGGTGCTGCATTTTTGGCTGGACTAGCAGTTGGATATTGGAAAAACGCTGAAGAAATTCAAGAAATGTGGCAAACGGATTTGTATTTCACTCCTGCTAAAGAAAGAGAAAGCATCGAACAAGAAATACAAGGTTGGTACAAAGCCATTGATGCTTTAGACTATTGGACTAAAATAAAAGTATAATCATAAAAACGAACGAATATGACTCCATTTATTGCAGAAATTATCGGCACAACTTTACTTATTTTATTAGGAGGTGGTGTAGTTGCCAATGTTGTCTTGAATAAAACGATCGGAAACAATAGTGGCTGGATAGTTATAACTGCTGGCTGGGCATTAGCAGTATATGTTGCGGTGGTAGTAGCGGGACCATATAGCGGTGCACATATTAATCCTGCTGTTAGTATCGGTCTGGCTATTGCTGGTAAATTTCGATGGGAATCAGTGCCTTCTTATATTTTTGCGCAAATGATTGGTGCTATGTTAGGGGCTTTTATTGTTTGGCTCGTTTATAAAAGTCATTTTGATGCTACAGAAGATAGTGCTTCTAAAAAGGCTGTTTTCTGTACCGCACCAGCTATTAGAAATGTTTTTTCAAATTTAATTAGCGAGATAGTAGGCACTTTTGTGTTGATTTTTGTAATTCTGTATTTTACAAATGCTACAATGAATGATTCACAAACGATAATTGGTTTAGGATCATTAGGAGCTGTACCGGTTGCCTTTTTGGTTTGGGCCATTGGATTATCATTAGGAGGAACAACTGGATATGCCATTAATCCTGCCAGGGATTTAGGTCCTAGAATTATGCATGCACTTTTGCCAATCAAAAATAAAGCAGCAAGTGATTGGAGCTATTCTTGGATTCCAATAGTTGGCCCTATACTAGGAGCAAGTATGGCAGCTTTGTTAATGTTAGCATTGTCATAGGTAAAATTAGGAGTATTCAAATTAATTTAAGAAAAGGTTTGGAGTTTTATTTCAAGCTTTTTTTTCTTTTTAAATATATTTGTGCTTAAATAATGAATCGAAAAAATGAAATACACTACTTTGCCCAATACTGATGTAAAAGTTAGCAAAATTTGCCTTGGAACCATGACTTTTGGACAACAAAACACGGAAGCTGAGAGTCATGCCCAAATGGATTATGCCTTGGAAAAAGGTATTAATTTCTTTGATACTGCTGAGATGTACTCGATTCCGTCACGAATGGAAACCTACGGAAGTACAGAGAAAATCATTGGAACCTGGTTCAA
>JAGOJA010000079.1 GCA_017995345.1 Flavobacterium sp. | reverse complement strand
TTTTTTGGTTGTCATTGATTCCGTTTTCAACAGCTTGGATGGGTGAAAATTATTTTTCTAAATCTACGATGACTTTATATGGTTTAATATTGATGTTTTCAGCAATTGCTTTTAATATTTTACAATATTGCATTATAAAAACTGAAGGAAAGGATTCATTGATAGGTAAAGCAACCAACAAGGATCTAAAAGGTAAATTATCAATTTTTATGTATGTTTTAGCTATTATAATTTCGTTTTTTAACGAATGGATTTCGGGCGGAATATATTTTATAGTAGCTTTAGTTTGGTTAGTTCCAGATCCTCGAATAGAAAAGAGTATTTTGAAATAAATTATTTATTCTAAATCCAATCCAAATGTTGTTCGTAGAAGTTCAATATTTGGATTTATTTCATACAGCCTGTTATATCTATCTTGATCATTAAAACTTCTTTTATTTTCAATACTTTCATTAACAATTACTTCAATTGTAATGTCATGATTGTGCAAATGCCCTTTTAGATACCCTAAAAGTCCATTCATTTCTTTTTCAAAATCCAACTTTGAGCCTTCATTAGGCAATTCAATTGTTATGGCTGTTCCATTTAATTTAGGGTCGTTAATCAATAACAACGATTCCATAATTTTATAACCCTTATCTCCTAAACGTTGTGCATATTTGTTCCAATACAATAACATTTCTGTTTCTGTAAAAGATTCAGTTGGCAGATGGAGCACTTCTTTTACAAGTCCTTTATTGGATTCTTCTAATGCTTTTTTAGCACGAATACTGGCTAATGAAAATGCAGAAATTTTAGGTTCATTAGATTGTGGGATGTCAATTTTTACTGCAGGATTAAGAATTGTTGGAGCAGTAACTATAGCTTCAAGTTCTTTTTGTTGAATTAATTTTTGAACCTGAATACTAGGTTTTGATTCTTCAATCTTAGCTTGAACCGTTATCGAATAATCATTCTTTCTATAGTACGTTGGCGGAATTATAAATTGCTCAACTTTTTTTTTTCTCCATCAAAAGTGATAGAGGCCAGTTGCATCAGACAAAGTTCAACGAGAAGTCGTTGATTTTGGCTCACTTTGTATTTCAAATCACAATCGTTTGCAACTTCAATTCCTTTCAAAAGAAAGTCTTGACTGCTTTTTTGTGCTTGTACGCCGTACATTTGTAATGCTTGTTCTCCAACTTCTAATAAAGATAGCGTAGCAGGAGTTTTAGAAACTAATAAATCTCTAAAATGAGAAGCCAATCCTGACACAAAATGATGTGCATCAAATCCTTTGGCAAGAATATCGTTGAAAGCGAGTAATAAATCTGGAATTTTGTTTTCCAAAATCAAATCGGTGATGGTGATGTAGGTTTCGTAATCCAACACATTCAAATTCTCTGTGACAGCCTGACGTGTTAAATCTTTTCCACAGAAAGAAACTACTCGGTCAAAAATAGACAAAGCGTCACGCATGGCACCATCTGCTTTTTGAGCAATAATATGCAAAGCATCATCTTCAAAATTCACCCCTTGACTGATGGCTACTTCGGCAAGATGTTCTTTGGCATCTTTTACGGTGATTCTTTTAAAATCAAATATCTGACAACGAGAAAGTATCGTTGGAATAATCTTATGTTTTTCGGTCGTTGCCAAAATAAAAATGGCGTGTTTTGGCGGTTCTTCCAATGTTTTCAGGAAAGCATTAAAAGCTGCCGAAGACAACATGTGAACTTCATCAATAATGTATACTTTGTATTGTCCTGTTTGTGGCGGAATGCGCACTTGGTCAATCAAATTACGAATGTCATCAACGGAGTTATTCGATGCAGCATCTAATTCGAAAACATTAAAGGCAAAATCTTCATTTGGATCATCGTAACCTGGTTGGTTTATTTTTCGAGCCAAAATACGCGCACAAGTAGTTTTACCAACACCGCGAGGTCCCGTGAATAATAATGCCGAAGCTAAATGATTGCTTTCTATGGCATTCAATAAAGTGTTGGTAATGGCTTTTTGCCCTACAACATCTTTAAATGTTTGGGGACGATATTTACGGGCCGATACTACAAATTGTTCCATAGAAATTTTATTCGAAAGCAAATATAGGTAAAGCGGTTATATTATGAAAAGGATAATTTATTTAATTCTAAAATTAACAATATGCATGGCATTTAGTCTGAAATTACTACGAAGAAGTTGGCTATACATTTAAAAAACGAAGTCCTGACAATGTTTTACTATCAACTCCTTTTTGCTGGATTAAGACTTTAAATTTCATTCCTATACGCATTAGCAGACCAAAGTTGAAATAGGATTCATGAATCTTTGCCTGTGTACTGTTTATGAGTTTGATAAGTTCATCATTTTGATATTTTTTAACTCCCAGTGCCAACAAAAAATTAGTTTGGTCTGTCATTCCGCAGCAATCTAAGCCATAGTTCTCCCCCCAATGCTGTAGTGCTGAAAAATTGGTATGTGTGGTTATATCTTGACTTCCTATGAATTGATAAGGGTTGTCATTTTTTTGGTGCTTATTGTAACATAATAAGATTCCGGAACTTCGGCGATTATCATATAAGTCTGAAGATAAAGCACCGTAGTCGATTGTAATGATATAACCTTTTATCAAAAATCGGGAAATATTTTTTAACCATACTAATGCTTCCATATTTATTTCTGTTCGAAATCCTTTTGGTAAATAGACATTTAAAGTTTTGAAATAGGCCACCAGTTTTTCATCTGCAGGTAATAGAATTTCCTCAAAATCATTATTATAATTGACAAAAACTTCTTTTAACTCCTCTTCCATGATTACCTGATGCACAGCAAAATTATCAATCAATTCGTTTGAAATAATACAACCGATTATTTCGGGAATCTCATCTATAGATTTATACCAACTTACTTTTTCAAATAGATACTTTTTTTCGATTTCCTGCATACTGGCACTCTTTTCAATAATGCAATATGATAAATTATCGTACAGTAGTTTGTTTTTCTTAAGGTAGTCTAATATGTCATGGCATAAAAGCCCAGTGCCAGCTCCATACTCCACTATTTTAAAAGGATTTTTACCTAGTAAATACCACATTTCCTCAATTTGCCTGCCTATCATGGCCCCAAATGAAGCCGAAAGACTAGCGCTGGTATAAAAGTCACCATCGGCACCAATTTTAGTGTTGATGGAATTATAGTAGCCTAGTTCTGGATAATATAAAGCCATTTCCATAAAATCGCGAAAGGATAAGGGGCCATCTTTCTTAATCCGCTCAATTATTATTTTTGATAACGACATAAATTATTAATTAAATTATGTTTAAAATACATCTTGTATTGAAATAAAAACTTGGAGAGAGGATCTAATAAAAATGAATTTTTAAATATTATAATGGTTGTATTTACTTATCTCTATCTTGAATACTTAACTGGATTGGTACTTGGGCTGCTTCTGAAACTGAATTTGCTGCAAAACCAGTTACAAATACTCCTTTTTTTCCCGATTTTGATTTAATACCAAAAACGATGGTCTCATCATCTGGATTTGAATTGCCTTCATAACGGTAAACATGAACAATTTCATAATTATTGGGGTTTTATGAAATATCCTTTTCGTGTATATTGAAATCATAGCTAAAGCCTTGTTCACTCAGATTATATAAAGCTTTCGAAACCGAGCCATAATGATATCTGTTTTTCATATTGTTTTCTATCTATTAGTTTTGGAATCTTTGGTTGTATAAAGTTTAAATTTTGCATTGCCCACTACCTTCAATGCATATTTTATCTAAAACTCGCACTGCTTCGCTATCTGAAGTAGCTGAAAAACCAGCAACGAAAACTCCTTTTTTACCTGAGGTTGACGTTATCCCGTAAACAACGGCCGAATCACCTGGGTCGGAATCACCCTCATAACGATAAACATGTTCTACCTGATGAATATGGGGGGTTTTAATAATTTCGTCATCGTGGATATTAAAATCATAGGTGAATCCCATTTTAGTTAAATTATCCAAGGCTTCAGAAACGGTCGAATAGTGATAGTTAGGTTTCATAATTAGGGATGTTTAATTTTTAACTTAAAGGTAACTGTTTTAATTTTAAGTGCTTGTAAAAGGTATGTTAAAGTAAATTATTAAAATTTGACTACTTTGATATATTGTCGTAAATTTGCCACGCAGGCCGCCTTATCGCCGTTTTGAGCAATCAAGAAGGAGGAAAGTCCGGACACCACAGAGAAGCATAGCGGGTAACACCCGTCGGTTCGAGCAATCGGATTAGGACAAGTGCAACAGAAAGTATGTACAGGTAATGCTGTAGTGAAACCAGGTAAACTCTATGCGGTGAAATATCAAGTATATCAGCATTTAAGGGCTTCTCGTCCGTTGCTGAAGGGTAGATAGCTTGAGTCCCGCAGTAATGCGGGATCTAGATAAATGATAAGGCTCTAATTTATTAGAGACAGAATCCGGCTTATAGGTCTGCTTTTTTTATTAAAAATTTTAATAAAATTGGAGATTGTGAAATCTAAAAAAAAACCAGTAAAAAATGAAGTTGCATTAAGTCTCAAGGCTTGATTTTCTAAATTTCTTACTGGTTTTCTTTTTAAATACAAATTATGAAAACAAAAATTGGGATTTTAGGATTGGGTGGTGTAGGTGGTTATTTTGGAGGCTTATTAGCCAAGGCTTATTTTGATTCAGACGCAATAGAAATTGTTTTCATTGCTCGTGGGGATACTAAAAAAGCAATTGCTGAGAATGGTTTAAAAATTATTTTGGACGACAGCGAAATGATTGTTTTTCCAAAACTGCTTTCGGATGATCCAGAAAAAATAGGGAAACTAGATTACTTAATTTGCGCGACCAAAACCTACGATATTGAAACTAGTTTGGAATCTATAAAAAACAGTATTACTTCAAAAACGACACTACTCCCTTTATATAATGGCGTTGATGCAACGGAACGTCTATTAAAATTGTTTCCTGAAAATAACGTTTTACAAGGCTGTGTTTATATTGTTTCGATGATTACTTCACCTGGAGTAATAAGGAAAATTGGCCCTTACGAAAAACTGTATTTTGGTTCTAAAAACATTTCAGATACTACAGCAAAAGAACTGCAAACTATTTTTGAAAAGGCAAAAATAGAAAGTTATCTTGTTCCTAACATCGAAGAAACAGTTTGGGAAAAATTCATTTTTATTTCAGCTTTGGCTTCAGTAACTTCTTATTTGAATGAGAATATTGGTGGTATTTTGAATAATCCTGATAACAAAGCACTTTGTATTTCACTTATCAATGAGATTACTGCTGTGGCGTTTGCTAAAGGATTAGTATTACCAAATACTATTGTTCCTCAAACAATTATAAAGCTCGAAAAATCACCACAAGGCAGTACATCATCCATGCATAGAGATTTTTTGGCAGGAAATAAAACTGAAGTGTATTCCTTAACCGAGTTTGTTGTAAAAGAAGGTTTGAAGTATGCTGTTCCAACCCCAATGTATCAAATTGTTTTAGATGAATTACTGAAATATAACTAATTAATAAGGACTCAATAAACAAACGGTTTTAACAGGTTTAATAATATTGCATCGAAAGATATATGATTTATCTGTAAAAAAAATAGACTATCCTTTCAGACAGCCTATTTTTTTATAAAATTTATTAAAAATTATTGTTTTTGCTTTTTCATTTCTTTTTCAATCATTTCATAGAATTGATCAATTTTAGGTAAAACAACAATACGAGTTCTTCTGTTACGTGCTTTGTTTTCGGCAGAATCATTTGCTACTAAAGGAATGTATGAACTTCTTCCTGCTGCAATCAATTGCTCTGGTTTAACACCTAATTGATTTGTTAATACGCGAATGATAGAAGTAGAACGTTTCACACTTAAATCCCAGTTGTCTAATATAATACCAGAACCATTATAAGGAACATTATCTGTATGCCCTTCAACCATACATTCAAAGTCTGGTTTGTCATTTATTACTTTAGCGACTTTAGCCAAAACCCCTTTTGCTCTATCACTTACCTCATAACTTGCCGTTTTAAACAACAATTTATCAGCAATTGAGATAAACACAACTCCTTTTTCAACATTTATTTCGATATCTGGATCAGAAATCCCTACAGCACTTTTTAAACTAGTAACTACAGCAAGTGTAACACTGTCTTTCTTAGTCAAAGCATCTTGCATTCTGCTGATTTTTAAATCTTTCTCTTTGATAGATTCTAAAGCTTTTTCAATATTTTGAGCACCTTTGGTAGTCAAGATAGTCATATCTTTAGAAGTGTTGATTAAAGTTTGATTATGTTCTTTCAAACCATCAACTCTAGCTGCAAGACCAGCTTTTTCCTCTAAACAAGAATTTAATTTTACCGTTGCAGTATTTAGTAAATCCTGAGTTTCTTTGTTTCTAGCTTCTAAATCGGTGTACTTCTTTTTAGAAACACATGAAGTCAAAAGAGCCATTACTGATAAGGCGATTACAATTTTTTTCATAAATAGGTTAAGTTTTAAGTTAAGCGCAAAGTTAGTTTTTATATCTTATTTAATTCTAAACAAATCGTTAAAAACACTGATTTTTCTAATAAAATAGGAGTAAACGATACTTTTGGTATTATAGTATTCAACATCTTGAAATTTACTTCTTTTTTTATAATAAGTAGTATAAAAACCGTAAAAAGACCAATGAGCCTTTAATACTGCCCACAAATGTTTGGGCTTTCCTTGTATTAAAAACTGTATTCCTGCGATTCCATCTAAAATCATTCGGCCTAAAAGAATTTTATATAATTTTTCTTTTGGAAGGTTTTTAGTCAGCATCAATAATGAATTTCTAAAGTTCAAAAAAGTCTTTGTTGGATTTCCTTGGTGCAAAGTAGCCCCACCAACATGGTAAACAACTGATTCCGAGTTGTATTTTATTTTATGTCCTTCATTAATAGCACGCCAACATAAATCTATTTCTTCCTGATGGGCAAAAAATTCTCCATCAAAACCATTAAGATTTTCAAACACTTGACTTCTAATAAAAAAACAGGCTCCTGATGCCCAAAATATCTCACAATTGTCATCATATTGTCCGTTGTCCTTTTCTAAAGTGTTAAAAATACGACCACGACAATACGGATAGCCATATTTATCTATAAAACCACCGGCGGCACCAGCATATTCAAAATATTTTTTGTTTTTGAAATCGAGTATTTTAGGTTGAATGATAGCCGTATTTGACTCATTTCCGAAAGTTTTAAGAATGGGTTGTAACCAATTTTCGGTCACTTCAATATCGGAGTTGATCAAGGCATAGAGTTCGGCGTCGATATGCTTCAAAGCTTGATTATACCCATCGGCAAATCCTAAATTAGTATCGTTTTTTACAATTTTAACCGAAGGGAAAAATGCTTTTATAAAGGAAATAGAATCATCTGTTGAAGCATTGTCAGCAACATATACAGTGGCTTCTGGGGAATATTTCAGCACTGAAGGCAAAAATTTTTCTAACAATAAAATTCCATTCCAATTTAATATGACAACAGCTGTTTTCATTTATATTTTTATATTTTTAGATAGTAGACTTTTTAGATACGAACAATCTAACAAGTCAAATACCTTAACTATTATAATTTGGTAGATTTTCTAGAAAAGTATATTTCTCATTTTCATAATCCATTTGACAAAAGTAATGATTCAATCCATTGGTTACCATCAAAAACTGTGCATTCATTGTCATATTGTACCGAGCAATTTGGTCGAAAGTTGCTTGTGTAATTTTTATCTCAGGTGCTTTGCATTCGATTAAAATGAAAATAGAGCCATCTGAATTGAAAACTACGACATCGTATCTTTTGCGCAAGCCGTTGATTTTTAAAACTTTCTCTACATTAATCAATGATTTTGGGTATTTTTTTTCTTCCAATAAAAACTGGACTACATGTTGACGAACCCATTCTTCCGGAGTAAGAATGATAAATTTTTTCCTGATTTCATCAAAAATGGAGACTTTATTTTCGTTATTTTTGAACCGAAAATTATAAAGTTGAAAATTTAGTTTTTGCATAAAGCAAAAGTATTAAATAAGTTTAAAATTAAAGTTTAAAGTTTCATTTGAAGCAACAAACTTTAACTTCAAGCTTTAAACAAAAAGAAATGGACGAGGTTATAAAAATTGTAAATGAAATAAAAAGCGGTAACATCAAACCTATTTATTTTTTGATGGGAGAAGAACCTTATTATATTGACAAATTGTCGGATTATATCGAAGAAAAAGTCTTGTCCGAAGAAGAAAAAGGCTTTAATCAAACCGTTTTATACGGAAGAGATGTTACCATCGAAGACATCATTTCGACCGCGAAACGGTATCCAATGATGGCGGAACGTCAAGTAGTCATCGTAAAAGAAGCCCAAGATTTAATCAGAACTATAGACAAACTAGAAAGCTACGCTGATAAACCTATGGAAACTACGGTTTTAGTTTTTTGTTATAAATACAAAACATTAGACAAACGCAAAAAATTAACAAAACTGTTGGCGAAAAACGGTATTGTTTACGAAAGTAAAAAATTATATGAAAACCAAGTAGGAGAGTGGATTAAACGGGTATTATCAGGCAAAAAATACGCTATTGAGCCTAAAGCAAACGCCATGTTGGTAGAATTTCTAGGAACCGATTTGAGTAAAATAAATAATGAATTAGAAAAACTACAAATCATCTTGCCTGTTGGGAGTACCATAACTCCCAAGCATATTGAGGAAAATATTGGTTTTAGTAAAGATTTTAATGTGTTTGAATTGCGAAAAGCACTAGGCGAACGCAACCAGCTCAAAGCGTATACGATTGCTGAAAACTTTGCACAAAATCCAAAAGACAACCCAATGGTGGTAACTACAAGTTTAGTTTTTGGTTTTTTCATCCAACTATTGAAATATCATGGTTTAAAAGATCGAAATCCAAAAAATGTGGCTGCAGTATTAGGTGTAAACCCATTTTTCTTAAAAGAATATGACGTAGCTTTGAAAAATTATCCAATGAAAAAAGTGAGTCAAATTGTTGGTGCATTGAGAGATATTGATGTAAAAAGTAAAGGTGTTGGAGCTAATGCAATGTCACAATCGGATTTGTTACGAGAAATGCTTTATAAAATATTTAATTAAAGGGTAAAAATTACCGACATTTGCAATTCCGTTCCGAAATTTCAGAATCAATATAAAAATAATAAAATACCACAATTATGGGAATGAATAAGAATACCATTTTAGGCTGGGCTACTTTAATAATGATTATTATGGGTTTATTGCTTATTGCATTAGGCGCTTTTAGATATGATGACGTTGCAGGTTGGGGATTTGCAGCTGTAGGTGTTGGCTTTTTTGCTAATGCATGGGTTTTTAGCTCTCTTAAAGGGAGACTTTAAGGGTTGTTTTTATGTGAATTCGAGACTGAATGAGTAAATAGATTAATGTAATTTAAATTAAAAAAACAGAGATGGCAGACGATAAAAAAGTGATATTCTCAATGTCAAAATTGAGTAAAACCTATCAAGGCGCAGATAAACCGGTACTTAAAAACATCTATTTGAGTTTCTTTTATGGCGCTAAAATTGGTATTTTGGGTTTAAATGGTTCTGGTAAATCCTCTTTATTAAAAATTATTGCCGGTGTTGACAAAAACTACCAAGGTGATGTAGTGTTTGCACCAGGCTATACGGTAGGTTATTTAGAGCAAGAACCTATTTTAGATGATAGCAAAACAGTTATCGAAATCGTAAGAGAAGGAGTTGCTGAGACGATGGCTGTTTTAGAAGAATACAACCAAATTAACGATTTATTTGGTCTTGAAGAAAACTATTCAGATCCAGATAAGATGGACAAGTTAATGGATCGTCAAGCTACTTTACAGGATAAAATCGATGCTTTAGGTGCTTGGGAAATAGATACTAAATTAGAGATTGCAATGGATGCTTTGCGTACTCCAGAAGGTGATACCCCAATTAAGAATTTATCCGGTGGAGAGCGTCGTCGCGTAGCTTTATGTCGTTTGTTGTTGCAACAACCTGATGTGTTGCTGCTGGATGAGCCTACGAATCACTTGGATGCCGAAAGTGTACTTTGGTTAGAACAACATTTAGCACAATACTCAGGAACTGTAATTGCAGTAACGCACGATAGATACTTCTTGGATAATGTTGCCGGTTGGATTCTTGAACTAGACAGAGGCGAAGGAATTCCTTGGAAAGGGAATTATTCTTCTTGGTTAGACCAAAAATCAAGCCGTATGGCACTGGAAGAAAAAGTAGCTTCAAAACGTAGGAAAAACTTAGAACGTGAGTTGGACTGGGTTCGTCAAGGAGCGAAGGGACGTCAGACGAAACAAAAAGCGCGTTTGCAGAACTACGATAAATTATTGAATGAGGACCAAAAACAATTGGATGAAAATCTAGAAATTTACATTCCAAACGGTCCACGTTTAGGAACTAATGTAATTGAAGCTAAAAATGTGGCTAAAGCATTTGGAGACAAATTACTATATGATAATTTAAACTTCACGTTGCCTCAAGCCGGAATTGTTGGAATTATTGGGCCAAATGGTGCTGGTAAATCAACCATTTTCAAAATGATTATGGGTGAAGAAAAGCCTGATTCTGGAGAGTTTTTAATTGGAGACACTGTGAAAATAGCGTATGTAGATCAAGCACACTCGAATATAAATCCTGACAAATCGATTTGGGAAAACTTCGCTGACGGTCAGGAATTGATCATGATGGGAGGAAAGCAAGTAAATTCAAGAGCGTATTTATCCCGATTTAACTTTGGTGGTGGAGAACAAAACAAGAAAGTTTCCATGCTTTCTGGAGGAGAACGCAACCGCTTGCATCTTGCAATGACTTTAAAGGAAGAAGGAAACGTACTTTTGCTAGATGAGCCTACGAATGATTTGGATATTAACACGCTCCGTGCTTTAGAAGAAGGTTTGGAAAGTTTTGCAGGTTGTGCGGTAGTTATTTCGCACGATAGATGGTTTTTAGACAGGATTTGTACACACATTCTCGCTTTCGAAGGCAACTCTGAGGTGTATTGTTTTGAAGGTGGTTTCTCTGAATACGAAGAGAATAAGAAGAAACGTTTGGGCGGTGATTTAACTCCAAAACGATTGAAATACAGAAAGTTAATCAGAAGTTAATTTTTTCTAATTACTTAAAAATAACAAGAGGATGCCCTAACGGACATCCTCTTTTTTGGTACTATTTTTTAATTTTTTTATCGGTATTCATCATAATCATAACCGCTGCAACCAGCCCTACGATTACTAAACCAAATACAACAATCATTATAAATGTACCGTTATCCCAAGAAAAAAGTGAAGTGTCTTTCATAATTAATAAAATTTAAGATTAGCAAAGATATTATTCTTACAAAATTAAAGGCATGATAATTATCATAATTATTTTTTTATTCTAAAAACTTGGCTTGTAGTTCTTTTGTGGGAATCAGGCAAGTTTCTTTTTTTCCATACCATTTGAAGCGGTTTTTAGCGATATAATCGTACATATAATTGTTTAATGAAGTAGGAAAAATAGAAAATAGGGTACTAAAAAAAAATAGTCCACCTAAATCTTTTACAATTTCCAAAACAGCTTCTGCTTTGCAATAATAGGCAAAACCAGGCTGATACAGAATAATACTATCCGTTTTTTGTATATCTACTCCCAAGTATTTAATAATTTTTTGACCTAAATCAGATTGCAAAGCCACAAACCTGAAAACATCTTTTGTATCCTGTTTAATAACCCGTTGAACCGCTGAATCACACAGATTGCAAACGCCATCAAAAAGGATGATTTTTTTGTCTTTAGGTAAGTTTTCCATTTTTTACTTTTTCTCTGATTCAACGAATTCCAACTCGTTCAAACTAACGTTCGAAGTAAACACACCGTAATTCACCACCGCTTTGTTTTTTTCAATCTTATCAATACTTCCTACTGCTTTCCCGTCGGACATTCGCACGCGATCGCCTACTTTTAATATTGGCTTTGGCTTTTCAACTACGATTTTTAATTTTTTTGCTTTCTTTTCTTTTCTAATTTCTTCAACCTGAACCGTAACTTCTTGAATCACTTCTTTTTTTAGTTCAATCAATGCCTTAGCTTCTTTAGGCGTGGCTTTCTTACGTTTTGAATTTTCGATTTCAATGATTTTCAAAAATTCACCCAATAATTCTTTCTTGTTCTTATTGTTGAAATATTTCTCAGCAATGTCTTCAATTTTTTGACCAATGTAAATCGTTTTCTGGTTGCTATCGTACAATTCTTGATAGCTTTCTAGTTTTTGTTTGATTTTTACATTGATTGTTTCCATTTTCTTGCCCTCTTCACGCGCTTTTGTTTCTTCTTCTTTCAGCGTTTGCGACGTTTTTTCCATTTTAGAACGTTCTTTCTGGAGCGTAGCAATAGTTTTATCAAAACGCACCTTTCCTACTTCAATTTTCTTTTTTGCTCGATTGATTAAGTTGAAAGGAATTCCGTTTTTCAAAGCAACCTCAAACGTAAAGGAACTTCCTGCTTGACCCAAAATTAATTTATACATGGGTTCCAATGATTTCTCATCAAAAAGCATGTTGGCATTGGTTGCAAAAGGCAATTCGTTGGCCAGAATTTTTAGGTTTGAATAATGTGTGGTAATAATCCCAAAAGCTTCTCTATTATAGAATTCTTCCAAGAAAATTTCGGCTAATGCGCCACCTAATTCAGGATCAGAACCCGTACCAAATTCATCAATTAGGAACATTGTTTTTCTATTACACTTCTTCAAAAAGTAGTTCATGTTCTTCAATCGGTAACTATAGGTACTTAGGTGATTTTCAATAGATTGATTGTCTCCAATATCTGTTAAAATTCGATCAAACAAAAAAGTTTCACTACGTTCATGCACCGGAATCAACATTCCGGATTGTAGCATCAATTGTAGCAATCCAACAGTTTTTAACGAAATGGTTTTCCCCCCGGCATTAGGACCAGAAATAACAATAATTCTGTTTTCTTGACCTAATTCAATGGTTTGCGGATGGGTAATTTCGTTTTTTTGTTTGTTGTTCAAATACAAAATAGGATGATAAGCATCTCTAAAATAGAGTCGGCGTTCCTCTGTAATTGTTGGTAAAATTCCGTTGATTTTGTTGGCATACTTAGCCTTAGCAGCAATTACGTCAATGTCACTCAGGAAATCCTGGTATTTAATTAACAGCGGTAAAAACGGGCGAATCTGGTTGGATAACTGTTTTAATATTCGGGTGATTTCTTCTTTCTCTTCGTATTCTAAATTACTCAGCTCACGAGAATATTGTAAAGTAGCTTCGGGTTCAATATAAGCGATGCTTCCTGTTTTGGAACTGCCCAATATTGATCCTTTTACTTTGCGACGGTACATTGCTAAAACTGCTAAAACGCGTCTGTTTTGTACAAAACTTTCTTTGATATCGTCTAAGTAGCCTAAAGCATTGTATTGCGTCAATGCAGATCCGAAACTTTGATTGACTTTGCCGCGCACGATATTCATGTTTCTGCGGATATCCAGTAAATCTGATGAGGCATTGTCTTTTATTTCGCCATATTTATCGACTATTTCATCCACCATTGTGAGGATTTCCTTGGTCAGTTCGACTTGGTTTGCTCTTGCGTTTAGATTTGGATAATAATCATCAAACTTTCTCAAGAAATTTAACAGGAAATTTACTGTCGAGGAAATCGTGGCAATTTTTCTAAAACTTCCCACTTCCAGAAAACTGTCTTCAATCGCAAGAAATTTTATTTCATACGTGATGGCGTCAAAACCATGATTGGGTATGGCGTTGTTATTCTGGAAAGACGAAACATATTCAGACGTTTGCATTAATGCTTGCATCAATGTTTCCTTATCTCTGAAAGGAGTGATTTCTAATGCTTTTTGTTTTCCAATGTCCGTATTACAAATTGTCGAAATAGTTTCGAGAACAGTTGGAAATTGTAAATCTTGTAACGTTTTTTCAGTAATGGATATCATTGTTTGGGCTAAGTTGTAAAGTGTCAAAGTTACAAAGATTCAAAGTGAAATGCCTTAATTTTTTTAGCGGACTTTGCGAAAAACTTTGCGAACTTTACAACAAAAACATATCACATGCAAATTCCCCTTAGTTCTTCTTGGCAATCTATTTTATCAGATGAAATTCAGCAACCTTATTTTCAGGATTTAATGGAGACTGTTGCTGAGGAATATAGAAATCATACTTGTTATCCTCCGAAAGAATTGATTTTTGCTGCGTT
>JAGOJA010000078.1 GCA_017995345.1 Flavobacterium sp. | reverse complement strand
GTATATATATGCCGATATCTATTTGTTTTTAACAAATATATATATATATATATATCAGATAGCACTGGACTAATATATGGTAATTTTTTTAAATGAAGTGATTATTTTTGCCTTTAAAATAGATTTTAAAAAAAAACAAAATTTATCTTACCAATTCAATCTTTAGATACGCAATAGGTTAGAATTAGGATTTTTTTAAACGATTATTTTATATTTGTGCTTATTTTATTGCAGAAATTGCTCTTGCGTATGTAACTATGTATTTCAAAATAAGTACCATTTTGCAGTTTAATTTAATGTAAATTTGCAATAAATTTTTTTTTCAGATGAGTGAGCCAGTAATGCTTTTTAAGAAACCATCTTATCCTATAAATGATGCCCTTTTAGGGTATTTAGAACGGTTTGATCGGATTTCAAAAGTTTCTATTTTTTATGATGATTTATTGCGTTTTTCAGGATCTGTAACGGTCTACGACAAAAACGATCAAGATACTTTATGGATTCGAGTATACTATACCGAATTTGAAAGAGAAGAAATTGATTTGAATCTAAAAAAAATCTATTCGCTGTTGCATTCTGATGGAAATCTAGGGATTATCAAATTCTTGCATGTAGATTCAATTGATTATTGCACTTTTGGGAATTCGAAACCTTTTCGAATAAAAATCAGGAATATTCTCAATGATAATTACACGCATTTTTACATTAAGAAAGCAGATGCTTCTCGTGTTTATGGGCTAGAGTTAGAACATATTCTTTCTCCGGATAAAATAAATTTTCTAGTGTATAAAGACACTTTAATTGAGGAACATATCATGGGAATTCCTGGTGATGTGTTTATAAAAACACTTTTGGCAGACTGTACCGAAACGGAAAAAGCACAAATAGCAAAAGAATTTGTGAAGTTTAATGAGCGGTGCATGATTCGATTGTTAGGAGACATGCGTTCTTATAATTACGTAATTATTCCAATCCACGATTTTGATCAAGTTGTTTATAAAATACGCGCCATCGACTTTGATCAGCAATGTTATGAAGGTAATTTCAAAGTATACCGTCCGCAGTTTTTCAAGGAAAATTATCCAATGGTGAAATTGGTAAAAGAAAAACTTCAAAACAGCTCCATCGAACAATATAAAGATGAGGAAAGATCGGTTTTAGCAAAAAGAATTATTTCTGCCGAAAATAGGATTAAGCGGCTGTTGGAAATTATGGGTGAAGATACATTAGCGCCGGAATCACATTTAAAGCAATTAAAACTTGAATTGTATCGGTATACGAATGATTTGAATTTTAAAAAAGCAAAATCGATGGGAAAAATCATGAGTGCCGCTTTTCAATTTATCACTCGGAATTTTAAAAATACTAACCTGTCAAAAAACAGGTCGTAAGAAGTTTTACTTCATTGTTTCTCTTTAGAATTTGACAATACGCCGTTTTTTGACCCCAATAAATTAAAAAAAATATTTGTTAGCACATCACATGTTTCAATATAATTTAAATCCCCAAATACGTAGTAAATGGGGATTTGTTTTTTGTAAATTCAGATAAAAAAAGTGTTTTACGACTTCTCTTCTTTATTGAAATAAACCAAGTAATAATACATTTGTTTTTCTTCATCCCAACCTTTTTCTACATATTTCTCAGCACTTTCAGGATTGATAAAATCCATTTTGATTTGGATGTGTGTATCTAAATTAATGACGTTTTTAATTGATTTTCTGGCATCAGAAACAGCTGCATTAGCAATAGGGAAACTAGTGATATCTTCAATGCTGTATTTTTCTCCTTTGTCCAATTTGTAGTTTTTAAACTCTGGAATAAGGTCTGGATTGTCTAATACTTCATTTAAAAATTCCGTCTCTTCAAATTCATCATTTTTTGCAAAATAGTTTACTGAGCGGTTCATGAACATGACTTCTTCTTTCTTATCTTCAGCAGGAAAAACAACATCTTTAGCAAAGTTCTGGCAAAATTTAAGGTACTTTTTAGTGATAAAGTTTTCATCCTCGAAGGCATCAACTGACAAGAAATGTTCCAACCAATATCTGGCATCATAACGGTTGCTGTCAACCGTTAGGATTTTGTATCCTTCTTCTTTTTTGTAATTAAATATGACACATCCTTTGTCTAACTTAGTAAGACTAACACCATGCTGCAAAATCATTTCTAGGTGTGTTTCTTTTTCTTCAAACTGCAAAAAGTCAGCTTGAATTTCGCTTTTGAAAATCCCTATTGCATCCACCACATTATTATCAATACTTACATTTGTTAAATACGTGACGTACACTTCCCCGTTCTTGATGTGCGGATGATTGGACTGTTCAAATAAGTGTGCTGTGATTTTTTTAGAAACCTCATGAATAGCGCTTGGATTGTCAAACACTTCCGTAGCCAACTTGAACATATCATTGTAATCCAAATCAATTTCATGAGCAAACTGAAAATAGTTTTCTTCTTTTTCTCTAAAGGGTTTAAAGAAAAATTCTTTCATCAAAGGCACAATCTCATCATTTAGATTAAAAGGTTGCTCCGACAAAAAGATAGCTTCATTTCTACTTTTATTACCAACTCTGTGAATTGATAAGTTTTCGATGTGCGTGTTAAATAAGTTGATCATAATTTTTTATAAGGTTTCCTTCCCCAGCACCGCCGAAAGAGCGGGAGTCGAGAGGTGGTTGTGTATTTGTGAAATTTTTTTCTAAATGACTGGAATCCTATCGAACAAAGAAATCTGTTAAAAAAAACATCCTTTGGGAATCAATACGGACATTTATTTTATTTTTTAGTGTTTTGGCATCTCTCTCCTTTAGAGTGGGTTGGGGACAGGTTTAATTCCAGTTTTCCTCAAAACCATAATCTTCAAAACTATCGTCTCCTTCAAACATATCAAGATCATCGTCGTCTAAACCATCTTCAAATTCATCATTGTAATCATCTGCATTATCTGATTCAAAGTTTTTTTCCATTGCTTCATCAGGAATTTCTCCGTGTGAAAAAATAGTTTCAGGATAGGTGTTCCCAATAACTTGGTCTTCAATTGCGGCAAGTTCTACTAGAAATGTCCACATATTGATGAAGTCATACACATAAATAATTTTAGTATTTTCTTTATCTAATATTTCAGATAACGTATAGTCGCTCATGATTTTTTGTTCACCAAGAACATCACCGGTATCAAAAAGCGAAATTTCGTCTTCTTGGTTCCAAGTTTCATCACAAGTATAAAAAGAAGCCACTTCCATCCCGTCAAATCCGAAAGAATTGAAAATAGCATTGTGTAAATCTTCTAAAGTATCGTCCTCAAGTATTGCAATGTCTCTAAAAATATCTTCTTCCGCGTCTAGAATCACCCTAAATTTATAAACCATAATCGTTGTTTTTATTGAAAGGCCAAAGGTAAAATTTAATTTTTAGATTTAGATTTCCGATTTTCGATTTGTTGATAAGATTTTTGCGTAAGCAATATCAAATTTAGAGAGAAGCATAAGTTTTTTTATAAAAATGCCCCCAAATCTCGTCTAACTTTTTGGGGGCAGTATACTACTTACGTTTTTTTATTTTTTCGCAGCGGAACAAAGCCCTACAATCTCATGGAAAGTGTCGTGTAAATCAGTAATCGATTTTAGAATTTCAGCATCTGATCCATTAGATTTTACTAATTTATGAAGCGCTTTGCTTTTAAGTTGTAATCGTTCTGCCGAAGCTAATATGGCATCAGTTTTAAATTCTAATGGAATTTCTGATTTCAATAATTGAGCTGCTTTATTCATCATTTCTTCTGAACGTGCTTTTATGGGTGCCAAATTTCCTTCTTCAGCTGGATGAAATGTTTCCGACATTACTTCATGAAGGTCTTTTATGGTAGGCCATTTGTCAAACGTGGTTTGTGCCGAAACTGAACTTGTGGCAACAATAAATGCCAACACTAGAAATAATTTAAATTGCTTCATAATTGTATTTGTTTTAATGATTTAAAATTCAAGTATTTGTACTATAATTTATTATGCTCAAATATAGTTTAAAACGCTGTACTTTAGTGTCTTTCGCTTTTAGCTTCTGAAAAATAAACACGAATGATACTAATTTTCACAAATTAATACGTAGAATTCGTCTTAAATAGTGCGTTTTCGACTGTATAAACTTTATGTCTGTCAATCAAATTTAGGAACTTTCAGTCTATAGTGGTTTATTTTTCTTGTTGATTCAACTTCCGAATCACTTTTGCTGGATTTCCTACCGCCAGAGAATTGTCAGGAATGTCTTTTGTAACTACCGAACCCGCACCAATAACACAGCCTTTTCCAATTGTAATTCCCGGGCAAATAACTGAATTTCCGCCTATCCAGCAATCATCACCTATGGTTATTGGCAAAGCACTTTCCAGCGTTTTTCGGAGTTCCGCATCCAGCGGATGTGTAGCGGTGTACAATTGAACTCCCGGCGCAAAAAACACATTGGAACCAATAGTAACTTTGGTGCAGTCTAAAATAACGCAGTTTACATTGAAATAAACGTTTTCTCCGCAACTAATATTGTATCCATAATCACAAAAAAAAGGAGGTTCAATATATAAGTTGGCTCCCGCATTAGGAATGAGCTCTTTGATTATTTCTCTCGCTTTCTTGGTAACCCTATATTCCGTAACATTCAAGCGATGCAATAAGTTTTTTGAGCGTCTTCGGTCTTTTACTAAAACAGGATCCCCAGCAAAATAATATTGTCCGGCAATCATTTTTTCTTTTTCGGTTGTCATTTTCTAATTGGTAATTTTGTTTTTAATTCTTTTTTGGGCATGCCCTTCGCAAAAGCTTCGGTCGGGCTGTTCGTTACAATCTCCCATTAAAAAATGGGAGGATTTTCACTGCCATCCCTCATGCAAATCGCCCCCGTAAATCCTCACGTTTGGATGTAAATATAACAGAAAATCAAATCTCTTACAACTCATCCTATAATTTCAACAGTTCAGTAGAAACTTTTTCTATTTTTGATTTTTGCAATAGATATTTGCTTTATCAAAATCGAAAATCATGAAACCAACGAGGAGACAACAATCCAATCATTTGATAAAAAGCCGTACACTACTTATCACTTTTGCTGTTTTATTACTTAGCTTAACCGTTTTTTCTCAAAACACCATTTCTGGGAAAGTAATAGATGAGAAAGGAAAACCAGTTTCTGGTGCTAATGTTTTTATCGAAGGAACTTACGATGGTGCTTCCAGTGTTGAAAACGGGGATTTTAGTTTTACAACTACAACAACGGGGAATCAAACTTTGGTAGTGAGTTTCTTAATTTTTGAAACTTCAAAAACACAAATTGATGTCGCTCATTTTCAAAATAAGACCATCAAATTACGAGAAAGTGTGACATCGCTTGATGCAGTTGTCATTACAGCTGGAACATTAGAGGCGGGCGATAAAGCAAGAGTTTCTGTTTTGAAACCATTAGATATTGTTACTACAGCGGGTTCAGCGGGGAATATTATTGCGGCATTGCAAACCTTGCCGGGAACACAAACAGTAGGCGAGGATGGAAGATTGTTTGTGCGTGGCGGAGAGGCTAATGAAACCCAAACTTTTGTAGATGGAATTCGAGTAGCGCAACCGTATGGAGCGACTACGAATAATTTGCCTACACGAGGTCGATTTTCTCCTTTTTTGTTTAGTGGAATCTCCTTTTCTACAGGCGGTTATTCAGCTGAGTATGGAGAAGCCTTGTCCAGTGTTTTATTACTAAATACCCAAGATGATCCAGATCAAAATAAAACCGAAATTTCCTTGATGACGGTAGGTTTAGGTCTAGGAAATACTCAAAAATGGAAAAAAAGTTCGTTGAGCGTCAATACAAATTACATCAACTTAGCGCCGTATCAAGCTGCTATTCCTCAAAACGTAGATTGGAACAGCCCTTTTCAGTCTTTGTCTGGAGAAACGGTGTATCGGTATAATTTCAACAATGGAATTTTGAAAGTGTATGCTGCATTTGACAGTTCCAAATTTGATATCAATCAGGAAAATATTAATTCTACTGATAAAATCAGAGTCGATTTAAACAACAATAATTTTTATTTTAATACTTCTTACAAAGGTGTTTTTGGAAATGATTGGCAAATTACTTCTGGGTTGAGTTATGGGTATAGCAACAACAAAATAAATTTGGATTCAGATAAAGTGGTCAATGATGAAAATTCGGCTCATTTGAAATTAAAATTGAAAAAAAGCTTTTCGGACCGATTGAAACTATCCTTTGGAGCAGATTATTTTGTGACGCAATTCAATGAAGATTTTAAGGAAAATCCAGGTTCGGTTTTCACCAATGGATACGACCTTAACATTGCCGCTGTTTATACGGAAGCTGATATTTTCTTCTCTAAAAAATGGGCTGCAAAAGTAGGGATACGGGCTTCAAATAACGATTTGTTGAACGAAACGGTCCTTGCTCCCCGAATCTCATTTGCCTATAAAATGGCTAAAAATAGCCAGTTTTCATTTGCTTATGGCGATTTTACTCAAACTCCAAATTCGGAATATATCAAATACTCGAACAATCATCAGTTTGAAAGCGAAAAAGCGTCGCATTACATTTTGAATTTTCAATACAACAAAAACGGAAAAACATTTCGTGCAGAAGCCTATTTTAAAGACTACAGCAATTTAGTGAAATTCAACACAGAAAAAGCTACTTATAATTCGGTTTACGACAACACTGGTTCTGGTTATGCGAAAGGCTTGGATTTGTTTTGGAGAGACGGAAAATCAATCAAAAACGTAGAATATTGGATTTCCTATTCGTATATTGATTCTGAAAGAGATTATAAAAACTTCCCAACTCAAGCAACTCCAAATTTTATTGCCAGTAATAGCCTTTCCATTGTTGCTAAATATTGGATAAACGATTGGAAATCTCAAGTCGGGTTTACAAATTCCTACAGCTCCGGACGCCCTTACAACAACCCAAACGAAACGAAATTCATGAATGAAAAAACAAAATCGTACAACAGTTTGAGTTTCAATTGGGCGTATTTACTGTCACAACAAAAGATTTTGTATTTCTCGGTTTCCAATGTTTTAGGAAGTCACAATGTATTTGGATACGAATACGCCAACAATCCAGACAACAAAGGCTTTTACAACAGAAAGGAAATCATTCCTACAGCGGATCGGTTTTTCTTTGTAGGATTCTTTTGGACGATTAGTAACGATAAAAAAGACAATCAACTGAGGAATCTTTAAAAAAGTCGTAAAGCCTAAAGTCCTTATTGACGTAAACACTTTCTACTTTATGGCTTTCTACTTTGGACTAAATAACAATTCATCCATCAAATGCTACAGTTCAGTAGGAATATATTTTAAACCCTAAAAAATCGAGATACTTTTGAAGTATAAAAGAGCAGAATGTTTCAATCATCAAAAAAATAACCATTTAAAACAAGAAATCATGATCAAAATTATCACCACAATCACATTTTTTATCTGTAGTTTAGTATCGGCTCAAGGGCAATTTGAGCAAGGAATGGGAAAAGCGTTCCAGCTTTGGGGCGAAGGAAAAAGTACCGAAGCTTCGGATTTATTCGAACGAATTGCTAGCGCTGAAAAAGCAAGTTGGTTGCCCAATTATTATGTGGCTTTGGTCAATACAACAACTGCTTTTAGAACCAAAGACAAAGAACAAATGAATTTATTATTGTCTAAAGCACAGAAAGCGTTGGATGCAGAAATGGATAAAAATCCTAATAATGCCGAATTATTGGTGATGCAAGCCATGATTCATACCGCTTGGATTGCTTTTGACCCGATGACAAACGGACAAAAATTATCTGGAACGGTAATGGAATTGTACGGAAAAGCACAGGCAATTGCACCAGAAAATCCTAGAGTTGTCTTTTGTAAAGCTGAATTTGAGATTGGTGGAGCCAAATTTTGGGGAACGGACACGAAACCAATGTGTGCTCAAATTGAAAAAGCTATTGGACTTTTTGCTACTTTTAAACCAGAAACCCCTTTCTCTCCAAAATGGGGCTTAGAAAGAGCATTAGAAGCACAGAAAAATTGCAAATAATTGTCTAAAAAATGAATACAAGTAAATTAATACGAGAACTTCCAAGGGCTTTGTTTATTTCGATAGTAATATTCGTTGTTTTAACAATAATACCAGTTTTAAACGGAGGAGAAATAACTTTTGATAATCGTTTGAAGATTAGTTTTTTATACATCATGCTTTATGGGATGTCTTTGTATTATGTGAATGCAATACTTTTCATGGTTTTAGATTCTGTTTTCAAAAACAATAGATATGCTATTAAAAGATTGGTTATTGGTTTTTTAAGTTCGTTTGTTCTTTCGCTATTTGTAATATTTTTATTGAGAATTTTTGAAGATGTTTTCATTGAAGAAAACACTTTAAGTGCATTTTTAAAAAATGAGAAACCTGCAAATTATATTGTTTCATTAATAATATCCTTTGTTGTTTTGTTAGGAATTCATACGCTTTACTTTTACAAAGCGTATAACGAAAACAGGGTCAAAGAACAAAAAATAATTGCAGGAACGGCTTCTGCCAAATTTGAAAGTTTAAAGAATCAAATAGATCCTCATTTTCTCTTTAATAGTTTGAATGTTTTAAGTTCATTAATCGAAGAAAATCCAGAAAATGCACAACGGTTTACAACTTCGTTATCCAAGATTTATAGGTATGTTTTGGAGCAAAAAGACAAAGAATTGGTTTCGGTCGAAGAGGAACTGGCTTTCGCCAAAACCTATATGAATTTATTGAAAATGCGTTTTGAGAACAGTTTGTTTTATGAAATGCCGCCAACTACCATCAGTACTGAAGCTAAGGTTGTTCCGCTTTCTTTGCAGCTATTATTAGAGAATACGGTAAAACACAATGTGGTTAGTGAAAAAAGACCATTGCACATTCGGATTTATGTGGAGGGCGATTATCTGGCTGTTCAAAATGAGTATCAAAAGAAAGAAGTTTTGCAGGAACGACAGGGTGTAGGCTTGCAAAATATTATCAATCGATACGGAATTGTAACCAATAGAAAAGTACTGATTATCCAAAAAGAACAAACATTTACGGTCAAAATACCAATGCTAACAAAACAAATATCAGTTATGGAAATAGCAGCAGATTACAGTGAAAAAAACGCATATTACAAAGCCAAAAAGAGAGTGGAAGAATTGAAAGGATTTTACGGAAACTTAATTTCATATTGCATTGTCATTCCTATTTTAGTATTCATTAATTTAAGATTTTCACCTCAATTTCAATGGTTTTGGTTCTCTGCTGGAGGATGGGGATTTGGATTAACGATGCATGCATTCAAAGTTTTTGGATACAGTTCCAATTGGGAAGAAAGAAAAATTCAAGAAATTTTGCGTAAAGAGGAACAGAACCAAAACTGGAAATAAGAGTCAGAGCAACTTTAAACCTAGAAAAATTTAAATATAAAATCATGGAAAATCCATATCATAATGAAGATCGCTATTTTAAAGCTAAGAAGCGAGTAGAAGAAATTAAAGGATTTTATGGGAATTTAATTTCTTATATAGTTGTTAATTTAGGGTTGTTGGTAATTAACTTAGTAACCTCTCCTAAGTATTTATGGTTTTTTTGGCCCATGTTAGGATGGGGAATAGGAGTGATTTTTCACGGAATGAAAGTTTTTAATTGTATGCCTTTCCTGGGGAAAGATTGGGAAGAACAAAAGATTAAAGAATTCATGGAGAAAGAAAAAGCAAACGAACAAAAAAGGAATTGGAGCTAATTTAATGCAAACACGATGCGAAGAGACACACACAGCAAGTTCGACAATTATGATTTGGATGTTAATAATCCAGATGCACGTTACAATATGGCTTATAAAAGAGTAAAAAGAATTAAAGGATTTTATGTTCATTTATTAGTTTATATACTTGTAAATGCTTTCATGCTATTTTCTCATTTTAATAGGAGTAGGATTGGAGAGGAGGTTTTCTGGGAATGGCAAACCTGGAATACAGTTTTCTTTTGGGGAACTGGATTAATAGCGCATGGTTTATCGGTTTTTGGAAAGAATATATTTTTTGGTTCTGATTGGGAGCAAAAGAAAATCCAAGAATTCATGGATAAAAATAAAGACAATAAATGGGAGTGATTCTAATTATCTATTGTTCCTAACCGTAACTTAATAATGAAAGATCAACTATGACCACAATAATAATAGAAGACGAAAAACCAGCTGCCAGATTGTTGCAACGCAAACTCGAAAAGCTAAACATTCCGGTAGGAGTGCTGTTGCATTCCGTTGAAGAATCTATCGATTGGTTTTCTAAAAACGAACATCCTGATTTAATTTTTCTAGATATTCAATTATCGGATGGGTTGTCATTTGAGATTTTCGAACACTTTGTATCCGCTCAGTGTGTCATTAAAAGTGCGGTGATTTTTACAACGGCTTATGATGAATATGCGCTTCGTGCTTTCAAATTGAATAGTATCGATTACCTTTTGAAACCTATTGATGAAGATGATTTAGAGATTGCTGTTGCCAAATTTAATATGCGTGCGCCAAAACAAGAAACGGTACAATTGGATTTTGAACAGATAAAAAAAATGCTGACCAATCCGTTTGAAAAAAACTATAAAAAAAGGTTTACAGTAAAAATAGGCCAACACTTAAAAGTAATTGCTATCGATGAAATTGAGTGTTTTTTTAGTGAAAATAAAGGAACGTATATTCATACTTTTGATAATAGAAGTTATTTAATTGAAACTACTTTAGAGCTTTTGGAACAGGAATTAGACCCCAAAAATTTTTATCGAGTAAGCCGAAAATTTATAGTTCCTCTTAGAGCAATCAAAGAAATTGTGATCTATAGTAACTCCCGGTTAAAGGTGATTTTGCCTTCGTATAAAGAGGAGGAAGTGATTGTAAGTAGAGAAAAAGTTTCTGATTTTAAGGATTGGATTGACTAATTAAGTTGTTCAATGTATAATTGAGATAGATTTTTTTAAATATTTAATTTTTAGGTAATTAAATGTCAGCTATAGATTGTCTCTATAGTGGTTTTAGACTTTAAAAAAGGCTTTTCTAATGCCAATTATAACAAAAATCAATATGGTGTAAACAATAAAAAACGGAATGATATATTCTATTAAATTCATCGACAACATCACGGTTATAATTAATAATTGAAAGCCTAATCCGTATATAGAAACCAAAGTCATAAACCAGTTAGGAAAGGTTTTTACCTTGTAAGCATCCTTGTCTAGAACATGAATTATTTTGTCAAATGCTCCATAAACAATAGTGTAAATTATAAATAAAATGTCAACTGATTTTTGACTTTCTCCGGGTAACGCTCGGGGCGATTTGTTTTCGAAGACCTTACTCGTTGTATCTCCACCTACTGATTTATTTCTTAAAATCACATAGTAATAATTGTATAAAGTACCTTGCAATTGGATGCCAATAAAGGCTAAAATACTCAGCCAGATATTCATTTTAGAAACGTAACAAATCGCCGTCAAAAATAAAAAATTCAGTATGATGTCAAATACGCTGTCCAAGTATCTTCCAGTATAGGAAGGCGTGTTTTTCAATCGTGCTAGTTCACCATCGGCAGCATCAATTCCTGATTTTAGCAAAATGAAAAAACCAGCCAAAAAGTAAGATCCAGCAATAATATGATAAATGGCAATCAATCCAGAAACACCAAAAAGTAAGGTGACATGAATAGGAGTGAACCGAGTGTTTTTTAGTTTATTGGCTAGGAATCTTCCAAATGGTCTTCCATAATCTGATAAATCTAAAAATTTATCTTGAGCAGCAAGTTTAGACATTTATGTTTATAAACAAAGAAATGCGACAATATAGTCAGTTGTACTGTTATTATGCTTTTATTTTGAAAATCGATGTAAAGTGAATGTCATTGCTGTCAGTAAAAAGAAAGCCACCACTTGATGTAATAATCCTAACGAAAGCGGAACTCTGAAAAGCAACGTAAAGACACCTAATGTGAATTGTAAAAATACGATTAATACCAAGACATTGATTCCTTTTTTCTGTAACGAAGTAAGTGAGTATTTTTTACTATTGAAATAAAGTGCAAGAATTAATCCTACGACAACGTAGGCCATGATTCTATGTACAAACTGAACGCCGCTTTTACCTTCGATAAGATTCAAGAAAAGAGTGCTTTTTTCTATAAAAACACTGTCGTGTATCAGTTGCCCATCACTCATTAAAGGCCAATGATTATGAATTAAACCCGCATTTAAACCTGCCACAAACCCACCATAGATAATTTGTAATATTAAAAAAACGAATGAAATGCGCGCTAAATTTCTAAGCGGAACAATAACTTGTGTTTTGTTAGGATAGATTAAATCCAAAGCCACCCAAAGAGTGTACGCAAACGTAATAAAGGCAAAGGTAAGGTGCAAGGCTAATCTAAAATGGCTTACATCCGGATTGTCAATTAGGCCACTTCGTACCATGAACCAACCCAAAAACCCCTGAAAACCGCCCATAAAAAACAATATTACAGATTTTTTTATGGTTTCAGTTGAAAGACGTTTTTTGAATAAGAAATAGAAAAACGGAACGATAAATACCAGACCAATTATTCTCCCAATAAAACGGTGGAACCATTCCCAAAAATAAATGAATTTATAATCACTTAGCGTAAAATCATTGTGGATATTGATTTTTTGATATTCAGGAAATTTCTTGTATTCTTCAAAAGTTTGAATCCATTTTGCCTCTGTCAAAGGCGGAAAAGTATCGGTTACTAAATGCCAGTCGGTCATGGACAAACCAGAATTGGTCAATCGGGTGATTCCGCCCACAACGACCATTATAAACAATAATAAGCAACCTGAAAGCAACCAGATAATTACGTAATTATTCTCTTTTTTCATTGTTTGAAATTAATTTAGACAAAGATATTTGAAATTTAATTAATGGTTTATTCAACTAACGTTAATCTTTAATCCAATTTTTGCCGCTCTTTTTAACATAAATTGAAAAGCGGCTTCATATTCATTAGGAATTTCTCCTTCTAGTATGGCTTCTTTGATGGCTTCTTTGAGCATTCCAATTTCTTTTGATGGTTTCAAATCAAAAAGCTTCATGATTTCCTCTCCCGAAATTGGTGGTTGAAAATTACGGATTTGATCGCGTTCTTCTACTTCCACAATTTTCTTTCGAACAATTTCAAAATTACTATGGTATTTTTTGAACTTGTTGGGATTTTTGGTTGTGATATCTGCCTCGCACAATGTCATTAAATTTTCGACATCTTCGCCTGCATCAAAAACCAAACGACGCACCGCTGAATCCGTAACCGTGTCTTGGGATAAAACAATAGGACGTGAACTCATCATGACCATTTTTTGAACAAATTTCATTTTTTGGTTCAAAGGCATGTGCAAACGTTCGAATATTTTTTTAGCCATTTTTCCACCAAGAAATTCATGTCCGTGAAAAGTCCAGCCTTGTTTTTTATTAAATCGTTTGGTTGGTGCTTTTCCAATGTCGTGTAATAATGCCGACCAACGCAACCAAACATCATCAGTATTCGGGCAAATATTGTCAACAACTTCCAGCGTATGGTAAAAATTATTTTTATGGGTGTGACCTTCAATTTCTTCTACCTGATTCAAAGCAGTCAATTCTGGCAGAATAATTTCTAAAAGCCCTGTTTTGAACAGTAATAAAAATCCAATAGAAGGTTTATCGGTAGAAAGAATTTTATTCAATTCATCAACAATACGTTCTCCGGAGATAATTTTAATTCGCTCCGCATTTTTTGCAATGGATTTTAATGAATTTTCTTCGATCTCAAATCCCAATTGGTTCGCAAAACGAATGCCTCGCAACATCCGCAATGGATCATCAGAGAAAGTAATATCTGGATCTAATGGTGTTTTTATTATTTTGTTTTCTAAATCGGTTAATCCATTAAACGGATCAGATAATTCTCCAAAGTTTTTACTGTTTAATGATATTGCCAGTGCATTTATGGTGAAATCACGGCGATTTTGGTCGTCTTCCAATGTTCCGTTTTCTACAACAGGATTGCGACTGTCAAAATGATAAGACTCTTTTCGGGCGCCTACAAATTCAATTTCGGTGTCTTCAAAACGCAACATAGCCGTTCCGTAGGTTTTGAAAACCTGAACTTTTGGTTTGTTAGGAAGTAATTGAGACACTTTCAAAGCCAATTCGATTCCGCTACCTACGGCAACAATATCAATGTCTTTTTTGAAGTCTCTCTTTAAAAGCAAATCTCTCACGAAACCGCCAATTACATAACTATCTACGTTAAGTTCTTGGGAAGCTTGAGAGATGACTTGAAAAATTTTAT